>CAZFCG010000063.1:0-1132 GCA_964517595.1 uncultured Geobacter sp.
TTCTGCCGTCGACCCGCCGGTAATCAATCTTTTCCGCCAGGTGGTTGATGATATTCAGTCCCAGGTCATCGGGCGCCAGATCCGGGTCCAGCGGGTTAATCGCTTCACCCGCGTTTTCCAGTGTCAGTTCCAGGTTTCCATGCTTTTCCGAATGGGAGATGGTCAGTTCGAGGGGGAACACGGACGGGATCTGGTGGTGCAACTGAAGGAGTTCCTCCACGAGCAGCAGCAGGTTGTGCCTGGTTTTTCTCGTCAGGATCTGTTTTTCACAGAAGGCCTCGATTTCACCGTTCATGGCGTACAGGTCGTAATCCGGAGAGGTGATGCGGTAATTGAAACTTCTGACCCTGTTGATGAATATCCTGGTCTTTTCCCGTTGCGGATTATCGAAGATCTGCTCCGGCGCCCCCTCCTCGTAAATATACCCTTCGTCCATGTAGAATACCCGGTTCGACACGTCACGGGCAAAAGCCATTTCATGGGTGACGATGGCCATGGTCATTCCCTCCCTGGCAAGTCGCCGTATCACCGACAGGACCTCGCTCACCATGGTGGGGTCGAGCGCGGAGGTCGGCTCGTCGAACAGGATGATCTCCGGCTCCATGGCCAGGCAGCGGGCGATTGCCACGCGCTGTTTCTGCCCGCCGGAAAGTTCATCGGGAAAATTGAGGGCCTTTTCCGCCAGACCAACCAGCTTGAGAATTTCCAGGGCCTTGTGTTCCGCCTCCTCTCTGTTTATCCCCCTCAGCTTGATGGGCCCTATGGTCAGGTTTTCCAGTACCGAAAGATGAGAAAAGAGATTGAAGGATTGAAAGACCATGTTCATGCGTTGCCGGATTCCGGGCACATCGGTCTTTTTGTCCAGCAGGTCGGCGCCGTCGATGTAGATAGCGCCGCCGCTGGGGCGCTCAAGCAGGTTGAGGCATCGCAGGAAGGTGCTTTTGCCCGTGCCTGAAGGACCGATGATGGAGATCACCTCCCCTTTGTTGATCTGGACGGTGATGTCCTTCAGCACTGTACATTCACCATACTTCTTGGAAAGATGCTCAACCCTGATCATGCCCTGGCCGCCTTTCTCCTTTTGTATTTCGGATCAGTCAGCCGTTCGGCATACTCAAGGGACTGCAGGAGG
>CAZFCG010000063.1:1142-22190 GCA_964517595.1 uncultured Geobacter sp.
AGAGAATCGCCACCATTACCAGCGGGAAAAAGGCGTCGAATGTGCGGCTGCGGATGATATCGCCCGCTTTCGTCAGGTCCTGTACGGCTATGTATCCGACAATGGAGGTCATCTTGACAAGGGAGATGAACTCCCCCTTGTAGACCGGAAGGATGCGCCGCACCATCTGTGGCAGGACGATGTGGCGGAAGGTGGCGACCCTGGTGAACCCCATGGCGATGCCTGCTTCAGTCTGCCCCTTGTCAACCCCCTGTATGCCGCTCCTGAATATCTCCGCGGTGTAGGCCGCGAAATTCATGCCGAAGGCAATGATGGACACGATGATCGGGTCGATGCTTACCGAGGCGAATACCACGTAGAAGATAAGCATGAGCAACACCAGCACCGGGGTACCCCTCAGAATGGAGATGTAGACCCTGGCAGTCAGGTTCAGAAGCAGTATCTTCGACATGCGCATGGAGCAGACCAGAGCCCCCAGAAGAGTGCCGAATATTGTGGCGAAGATGGAAATGATAACCGTGGCCTTCAGGCCGTCCAGGATGAGATGATAGCGGTTTTCATGGACAATATTGTTGTAGAAACCGTCGGCGATCTTTTTGAGGAAGGAAGGAGAAGCTTCCGTTGTCCCGGAGGCGCCGACGGCGTCGCCCGGTTGAGCGATATTCTTCTTCAGGGCGAACACGCTTGCTCCCAGTTCGCAGTAGGGATCGGAAAAAGCGATCTGTTTCTTTCTCTCTTCGGTAATCATGAGCGTACTGGTGATCATGTCGATCTTGTTGGTTGCGGCGGCGGCAATCAGACCGCCGAACTCCATGTCCACCATCTTGAGTTCTTTTCCCAGATAGGCCGCGAAACGCTCGGTAAGTTCCACGTCGAACCCGATCATCCTGCCGTCTTTGACGATGGTGAAAGGGAGGCCCTTGTCGCTGACCGTTCCCACAACGAGCGCTCCGTTTGGTCTTTTGCCGTTGATCGCCGGCATCCGGGATTCTCCCCGTGTTATCCAGCGTTCCACCATGTCGGCATAGACGCCGTTTTCTTTTATTCCGTGCAGGAATTCGTTGAATTGTTTTCGCAGGGCATTATTGTTCTTGTTGAATCCGGTTCCAACCTGAATGTAAAAAAGAGGCTTTCCCAGAAAGGCAAGGTCATGGTCCGTGCGAAAAATATCCAGCAGCGTTTCATAGGTATAAAAAGCCGCGTCCACCTTGCCGGATTTGACGGCCAGAAGTATGTCGGAAGGAGATTTGTACTGGAGGATCGTGGCCCGGGGATAGGTCTTCATGGCATAGGTGTCGTGGGTGGAACCCAGCAACACCCCGATACGTTTATCCTTCAGATCCGCGCTGGAGCGGAGCTTTGCGCCCTCCGACCTGGCGCCGGAAGTGTCGCTGTCACCGCATCCCCAAAAAATGCCGACAAGGAAAAGGCACAGGATCAATCGCGCCGTCTGCTTCATAAATGAGTCTCTCTCCAATTTTTCCTATTCTTTCACCAACGCCGCGATGCCGCCGTTGTAATACGGCTCTGAAAAGAGTACTTTCTTCGCCCGCTCTTCGGTGATGGTGATGCAAGCGCCGATCATGTCCACCTTTCCCGCGCTCAGGGCCGGAATCATGGCCCCGAAATCCATGTTGACAACTTCGAGCTTCATGCCCAGTTTCCGGGCGACGTAATGGGCAATCTCGATATCGAAGCCGACAATATTCCGCGAACTGTCCATGAAGGAAAACGGCTCGGTTACAGCCGCTGTTCCGAATGTAAGAACACCCTTGTCGCCTTCAGGCGGGAATGACGGCATGGGAGCCGGATCACCGGTTTTGGGAAACCATCGTTGCATCATGGCTTCATACTCGCCGCTTTTTTTCAGCTCGCTGATGATCAGGTCAATGGTTTTCTTGAGTTCGGGGCTGTCCGGCCGAACGGCGAAACCATAGGCATCCCTGGTTATCATCTCCGGCAGGACCTTCAGTCCCTGGTTCCTGGCTGCGATATTCTTCAGAATGGGTTCGTCATACGCCGCGGCGTCGGCCTTTCCCGTCCGGACCGCAAGGGCGGCGTCCAGCACGCTGTTGAAATATTTGAACCTGGCATTGGGAAACCGTGACAGAACCAGTTTGTCGGCGGCGGTCCCGGTAGGAACGGCGAACTCCTTGCCGTCCAGTTGCGACAGTTGGGTGATCTTTTCCTTCTTGCTGCAGCCTGCCGGCACGAAAAACAGCGAAACAACCATGGCGATACCGGCCATCGTAAGCATATGCCTCGTCACTTTGTACGTCTCCTTTTTAATTGTAGATTGAGCATCATGCAAATCTCAAAGAAGTCCCCTCTCCTGGTGGGAGAGGGATAGGGAGAGGGGGAAAGGCGCCAAAATATCGTATGTTACCCCTTTTCACCCTCCCCCCAGCCCCCCCCATCAAGGGAGGGGGAGTGTTTTTCAACACGTTAGCACGGGTCTCGATTGATTTCCGTTCACATTCGGGTAGGGTAAAGTTATTTATCTTATGGCGTTTCTTCTGTGTTCTCCCATGGCGTCCGCGGCAAGTATGGAATTCAAAACCCTTTCCGCGGTTATCCTGCCCGCTTCATTGTGGATGCACTCTTCGGGGGCGCAGGCCTTTGCCGCAACCTGCATCAGCCTGTCTTGTCGGCAATTCTTCAGGCCGAGATCCGAAAGGGTTGTGGGAAGGCCGACTTGCTCACAAAATGAATAAACGGCGGCTGCTTCTTCAGGGGCGGCATCGGTCAGGTGAAGTCCCGCCAGCACTCCGAATGCCACTTTTTCTCCATGGTAATATGCGTGGGTTTCTTCAAGAACCGTCAGTCCGTTGTGAATGGAATGGGCGCATCCCAGCCCACCGCTTTCGAACCCTATCCCGCTGAGAAGAATATTCGCTTCTACGATATGCTCCAGGGCCGGTGTGACGATATGCCGCTCCGCGGCGATTTTCGCGGACACGCCATATTTGAGCAGAGTATCGTAGCAGAGCCTGGCAAGGCTGAGTCCGGTTAGTGTGCCGAGGCCGCCGCATGGGGTTTCGGACTGTGTCGCGCTGCACGATCTGGCTTCGAACCATGTGGCCATTGCGTCACCCATGCCAGAAACGAGAAAGCGGAGCGGGGCCTGGGCGATTACTTGCGTATCCACTACCACGGCGGCAGGATTGGATTTCTGGTAATAGACCGATTCAAAGATCCCTTTTTCGGTGTAGAGAACCGCGCATCCGCTGCACGGGGCATCCGTGGAGGCCACGGTGGGAACCACGATGACGGGAATGCGAGCGCGGTCGGCGGCGATCTTCGCCGTGTCGATGGTCTTGCCGCCGCCCATGCCCACAAGGACATCCACGTTATGCTCCCGGATAAGGCCGTCAATCCGGGACAGTTCCTTTTCACAGCACTTACCGCCAAACCTGACCGGCGCCAGGGATCCAGAACTGAAATCAATCCCGCTTTCAGGAAGGATTTTTCCGTGAGCGGTCGGCGAGGCGAGGATGAGTCCTTGTTTGCCGAACAGGTTTGTCAGGGAAGGTATTTCCCGGAGAGCGCCGGCGCCCTGTATGTATTTTCCAGGGAACAGAGCCTTTTTAAACATGATATTTCTCCCTTTTTCTGACGGTAATATGTTGTATGAAAGTGGGGACAACAGAAAAGAATGTTGTCATATCGGGTGAATATGAGTAACTCTAACTGAGAACATGTATAACATTTTCGGGATAAAGTGAAGACAATTAAGCGGCAGGAGACTTGAAGCCGAACAACCTCTCCTCTTCCCCTTTTCCCAGGTGAAGGGAAGAGGTTGAAACCCCATAAAGATAATGGAGAAATACAATGTCCACAGACCGTCTTACCTCCTTCGACAAGGCGCTTGCCCGGATCTGCGAGTTGTGCCCCATGTGTCGTCAGGCCCGGCGCAACAGCCAGGGGATTGCTTGCCGGATCGTTAAAAGCATCGAGTCGGCTCTCTGTCCGTTCTGTCGGGCGTACGAAAGAGTCCATGGTGTCAAGGCCCACGAAAAAACGGAGATCCATTCTGAACGTTAAGTGAGGTCTTACGGGCGGCGCTGGGGAGAAGACGCCGGTGACAATAACTGAAAAATGGATTCCGGCATTATCGAGACCCTTTCCATGACTAATTAACACCCTGTAACTAGCTGGTTATGCAGTGTATTAGCATGGTTTAAGAAAATTGACTTGCATACATTATGGCGATAATAGTATTAATATGAAACAGGCCGCCTGATGGCGGCCAACCAGTATGACCTCTCGGTCTTAATACCATTTGGCAAGGCGGGGAAAAATGGCCAGACCGCTGGGCAAAGAAAACGAAAAGATGTTGATGGGCAAGAAAGAACGCTCTTCCGTTACCAATAAAAGGGGCATGTTGTTCTCACGCCTGGAGTCGGATATCGGGTACAGGTTTTCGGATCGGCGCCTGCTTGTCTCCGCGCTTACACATCGTTCCTATATTTATGAATCCAGAAAATTCGGCATGCGCGATAATCAGAGACTCGAGTTTCTGGGTGATGCCGTATTGAGTTTCGTTATATGCAACAGGTTGCTGGATTTTTTTCCGGAAAGCGGTGAGGGAGAACTGTCCCGGATGAGGGCATCCCTTGTCGATACCGACACCCTTGCGGCAATCGCCGAACGAATCAACCTGGGAGAGGTTATCCTACTGAGTCGCGGCGAGGAGAATACCGGTGGAAGGTCGAAAAAGACCGTGCTGGCCGACTCTTTCGAGGCGCTGACGGCATCTGTTTTTCTCGATGGAGGGCTGGAGAGCGCGGAGCGGTTCGTGGATAAAATGTTTGCGCCACTTTTTTCCGACAGGCTCGGGGAAGCGGACTTCAGGGACTACAAGACAAGGCTTCAGGAACTCTCCCATTCATTGCGCTGCAGGCCGCCCTTGTATCTCCTGGAGGATGTCGCGGGCCCTGACCATGATCCTCTTTTCCGGGTTACGGTCATTGTTGGCAATGAGTGTTTCGGCAAAGGAACCGGCAAGACAAGGAAAGAGGCTGAACAGCGCGCGGCGCGGGAAGGCCTCCGTCTCCTGGAGGAGGACGCGCTGCGCTCAAAAGGAGACGGATAGCGCTTCCGTTTCACGGACGGAAGATGGCGGGATTTCCTTTGACACATTCGGTAACGTGTGGATGCCAGTCGGTCGACTGGGCGGATTTTTTCGGAGTCAATATAAATGTACGGATACATCATTACCGTTGACAGGGATTTGATCATTAGCGCCGTTGTGGCGCCGACCGGCGTCAGAGGAGGATTTTGCTCCTCAATGTTGAAAGGTCATCCCCTGGACCGCTGTTTCCCTGTTCTGCTGGAGGATGGAAGTGATGCGGTAAAGAGGGTAATCGATGGGGGTGTCCCGCTTTTCTTGAAGGGATACCACACCGTCTGTTTCTGTAGTGATGTTACCGCTGATATCAGTATCCAACCGGTTTCCGCTGATGACGGTTCCATTTGCGGCGCTGAAATCAGTCTGGTGATTGTTTCCGGATGCCCGGTAGTCGATATCCTTCAGAAGGAACAAAGGCTTATTGATATTGGCCGCTATTCCGCGGCGTTGGCCCACGGAGTCCGCAACCCTCTGAATGCCATCAAAGGAGCTGTTGTTTATCTCAAGGATGCATACGGTGGCGAGCAGACATTCGCTGAGTTCGCTGCTATTATCGAAGAAGAGATTTCCAAGCTCGACGGTTTTATTACCAGGTTTCTGAGCACATCGCTTCTGGAATCGGAATTTGTTCCCGTTGATGTAAATGAGTTGCTTCGCCGAATCCTGGCCATGAACAGTTTTCAGGCTTACGCGAAAAAGATCTCTTTTTCGTCGGAACTGGGAGTTCTTCCCATTATCATGGCGGATGCCTTTCAGTTGGAGCATGCGGTTATGAATGTCATCAACAACTCCTTCGAAGCCATGACGGAGAACGGTGATATTCGCCTGAAGACCCGGCTTGTAAAACGGGGCGATCGTGATTATATTTCTATAATGATCTCGGATAACGGCAAGGGCATGACCAGTGAGGGACAAAAGGGGGCGGGCTATTCAAACGAAAAAAGGATTGAGAAAGGAAGAGGATTCGGCCTCTTTCTTACCAGGGAAATCATTCAGAGTCATGGTGGAACCATCGAAATCGTCAGCAAAAAGAATATGGGTACAAGTGTGGAGATGTTTCTTCCGGTGAACAGGCGCGATGACGCGTAGTGATGTCGAGTGAGAGCGGGTGAGTTGATGGGTGGACCTGGCGGGTTTTCGAAGATTTCCGGGATGTTGGTGGAATGTTACACGACTGCGGCCTGGTCTTGGCCGAGGGAGTATTGAGCATGTCCTACGGGAAAAACGGTCGTGTGCTGCTTGTGGATGATGAGTTGAATGCCCTCAAGGTCCTTTCCGCTATTCTGAAGGAAGAAGGCTATCAGATTCTTCAGGCGCAGGATGTGGATGGCGCTGAAAAGATTCTGGCTGATGAAGACATTGATGTCGTGATTACCGATCTCAAAATGCCCGGCAAAGACGGAATGCAGCTCTTTGATTACATCGCCGCGCATTATCCCGATATTCCGGTTATTTTTCTCACGGCCTACGGATCGGTGGATTCAGCCGTTCATGCGATCACGCGCGGCGCCTTCTACTATTTCATCAAACCTCCTGATTACAAGAAACTGAAGGGGATACTGTCCCGGGCACTGGAGCAGCGATTTCTGAAAAAGGAGATCGAGGTACTTAAAAACAGGCTCGAAATGGGGAGAAAATCCGAGAATATTATCGGCGCAACCCCGGAGATGCTGAAGATTTTTGAATCGGTCAATGCGGTGAAGGATTCACTGTGCAGCGTCCTCATCTGCGGGGAAACCGGAACCGGGAAAGAGGCCATTGCCCGCTCCCTCCATTTTCAGAGTATCAGGAGCGCCAAGCCCTTTGTCGCGGTAAACTGCGCGGCCATGCCGGGCGGACTGCTGGAGTCAGAGCTTTTCGGGTATGAAAAGGGTGCTTTTACCGGCGCCACCGCGCGGAGGATCGGACGGTTCGAGGAAGCGGCAGACGGCACAATCTTCCTGGATGAAATAGGGGAACTGGAGCTGACACTCCAGGCAAAGCTTCTCAGGGTGCTTCAGGAGAAGGAGATCGAGAGATTAGGAAGCAACAGGAATATACCGGTGAATTTCCGGCTGATCTGTTCGACCAACAGGGACTTGATAAAGGAAATATCCAACGGCAATTTCCGGGAGGATCTGTACTACAGGATTCATGTCGTTCGCATCAACATCCCGCCGCTCCGGGAGCGCAAGGATGACATTCCCCTGCTTACATCATCTTTCTTGAAGGAATACTGTGCGCGTGAAGACAAGTCTCTGGAGATATCATCGGACGTAATGGACCTCTTTTATCTCTATCCATGGCCCGGAAACATCAGGCAGCTCCAGAATACCATTGAACGCGCGGCCGTGCTGGCAAAGGGAAAGATTATTTCAGTACGGGAACTGCCTGACGAGCTTCGGCAATTCGCCGGCCAGCGGGATGCTTCGTCCCGAACGATTAAGCCGCTCCGGGAACTGGAGTTCGCCGCTATCCGTTCAGCGCTTGTCGAATGCAGGGGGAATAAGTCCAAGGTCGCCCAGATGCTCGGCATTTCCCGTAAAGCCCTTTACAAGCGTCTGAGCGAAATGGAGGCCTGACCTGTGGACTATATGGTTCATCCGAGGGGCCGGATGGACGCGATTTAACACCTTCTGTTGAAATGTGTGTGGAAAAAATGTGAATCCCGGCCGGAAGGCGCGGTTTTATTTAAAATGGTTACGGGATGCAAAAAATATAGACATTGATTCCGTCGTTTATCCCGATGATTGAGCCTCATGCAACTGTCAAAGAAGTCTCCTCTCCCCTGGTGGGATAGGGGCAGGGAGAGGGGGAAAGTTTTCAACACTTTTGCATGAGGCTCAATCATCAAGCCGTTTCCGAACAGGCAATCCCCGGGCAACCGGGGTTCGCAAAGCCACGGATCCCCGATTCGCGTGGGACAGCCGGGTCGCCGAAGAAACATGGTCCACCCCCGTGTCTCGTCGGTGGCATGTTTTCCAAGGCATGTCACAAGACACCAGGAGGTGGAAGATGAAGGGGAAAAAAGAATTCAGGCTCAATCTGGCGCTCATTTCCACAGTGATATTCATCAGTCTGACCTCGATTATCTGGGGTTGCGGAGGTGGAGGTGATGCGGCCACGCTCCACAACGGGGCAGATGTTGGCGCAAGGGGAGGCATGGGAGCGGAAGCTGTGAACAGAGCGTCTGACGTTTCCGGAACCTCCGACGGGGAACCCACGGCGAAATTCGCCAGCCTGCCGCGTCCTCCAGATCCAAACCCCACCGGTTATGTCGTTAACGATTTCAGTTTCTACTCCGTGCCTGATATTCCACGGCCGGCTAAGGGGGAAACCATAACCGACCCCCTGTTTGGCGCCCGGATTACGCGCCTGACCGATTCCTTTTCCGAAACGCCCAGAATGGAACTGAAGAAAAACCCCGACGGAACATATGTGACGCCTTATGTGTATGAGCCGGTCAGCGGATATGCCCAGCCGGGTTATCCCAAGCACGATATCGAAAACTCCGACGGAACGCGGCTTCTCATCCAGAGCTACAGCAATCGCCTCAGCGCCTGGCACATCTATAACGCCAATCCTCCGTACGAACTTGTAAAATCCATCCCCGAAAGGTTTGTCGGTTACGGAAGCTCCATTGACGCCCGATGGGATGCAACGGCGCCGGAAATCCTATATTTTCAGTACAAGAAGAAGTTCTGGAAATACAACTACGTCACGGATGAAAATGTCGCCCTATACGATTTTTCCGCCGATTATCCTCCGGCCGGGGGATCGTCGTATCCTTCGTGCAGTCAGACCCTGCAGGAAGAGGGAAATTCCTCCAGCGACAGCAGGTATTGGGCATTCAACATCCGTTGTTATGACCCGGCCCATTCACCAACCTGGTACAATGTGGCCAAGGTAGTGTTTGACAAGGATTTTTCCGGAAAAGACCGCGGCAGGATAATATCTGCCATCACTCCCGAAAACCCTCTCTGGAGAGATGCGGGATTCGTGTCCATGAGCATGTCGGGCAATTATGTGTGGACCGGCGATCAGCACCGGATCTATGACAGGGCTTTTACCACCCGCAAGGACCTTGCCTGCGCCAATCATGCCGACCTCGCCATCGACTCCTCTGGCAGGGAGGTCGTGGTCTGCGGGGGGGAATACTATGTAACCCCCTATACAAGTCTGGGCACATGGCTCAAGATGGTGGATATCGAGACTGGAGAGATCACGCCGCTGGCCCCTCTGGGAACGGGGGCCTACCATGTTTCCGGCAACAATGATCTGCTTCCCGGGTGGGTTGTCGTATCGTCCTATTCACCGACCTACCCGGCCCTGCCCTCGAAATGGGCGGACCAGTCCATCTACATGATCGAGCTGAAGAAGCCGGTTGGCACGCCCGCCATGGACAATCACGCGAAAATATGGCGCGTCGCCCATACCCATGGCGTAAGGAAGTCATATTCCGACGATTCCTTTGCCAAGATTAACAGAAAAGGCACGAAGATCTTCTTTGGTACCGGTTGGGGCGGCTATTATCCGGAAGCCGCGTATGACACCTATCAGATCACACTTCCGGTGACCTGGAAGAGCGATCTGGCGGCCCGATAGCGCTTCCACTGGATGGAGCGAAATGCTCCCGCAAAAGAATCAACCTGTATCAACATCTCAGGAACCTGGAAGACGAGAGGTTCAGTCGAATATCAAAAACTTGATGCTGATTACGGACTGGGGTATATTCTGGAATATTCTCACCATCCCGTTCTGGCCGGGATAGCGCCGAAGGGAACAGACGGATCCCTTTTTCAAGCGCCATGCTTTCGCCCGCTCCGCCACCGGGGCGAAGTAAATAACCGATAAACCAGGGCGGAAAAAACTGAAGACGGAATGGCTTCATGGAAGCGAATGGCCGTTTTGCCATCTTTATCTGCGCTATGATGGCGGCTTCAAGGGGTACTCCTTTCCATGGGCGTTCCGTCTTTGTGTTAACCGGGGATTGGCCGGTTCGTGGGATGGTGTGATGTCTTTGAAAATAATCTGACAAGGGAGCGCGATAGTATGCAGAGTAGACTCAGAATAGCTGTATTGCCGGGGGATGGAATCGGACCGGAGGTGATGGCGGAGGCCCTCAAGGTGCTGGATGCCGTGGAAGAGAAGTATCATGTGACATTCGAGAGAACCTTCGCGAATGTGGGCGGGGCTGGTATCGACAATGAAGGGAAGGCTCTTCCCGATACCACCGTGGATATCTGCAAGAACTCGGACGCCATACTTTTCGGGTCGGTTGGCGGTCCCCGCTGGGAGTCCCTTCCCCCTGAAGAGCAGCCCGAGCGGGGGGCGCTTCTGCCGCTCCGGCGCATATTCGGCCTGTTTGCCAACCTTCGTCCCGCGATAATCTTTCCTTCCCTTTCCGGAGCTTCTTCTCTGAAGGAAGAGGTAATACACGGCGGCTTCGACATCCTGGTAATCCGCGAACTGACGGGAGGAATCTATTTTTCACAGCCCAAGGGGATAGAAGGGGAGGGGCGAGAAAGGGTCGGATTCGATACGCTCCGTTACAGCGTGCCGGAGATCGAGCGCATCGCCCATGTAGCCTTTCGCGCGGCCCGGGAACGAAGCCGCAAGGTCTGTTCCATCGACAAGGCAAACGTCTTGTCTTCATCGGTCCTGTGGCGTGAAATCGTGACAACCATAGCCGGGGAATATCCGGATGTGGAGTTGGGCCATATGTATGTTGACAACGCGGCCATGCAACTGGTGCGAAAACCCAAACAGTTTGACGTGATCCTGTGCGAGAACATGTTCGGCGATATCCTTTCGGATGAGGCGGCCATGCTGACCGGGTCTCTGGGCATGCTCCCATCCGCTTCGCTTGCCGAGGGGAGGTTCGGCATGTATGAACCATCCGGAGGTTCCGCGCCGGATATCGCGGGAAAGGGGATTGCCAATCCCATCGCCCAGATACTTTCCCTCGCTATGATGCTCCGTTACTCGTTCGGGTTGGAGGATGCGGCTAAAGCCGTTGAAAACGCGGTGGTCAAGGCGCTGGAGCAGGGTTGCCGGACATCGGATATTTTTCAGGATGGTGTCGGAGAACGACTGGTAACGACAAAAGAAATGGGTGACGCCATAACCGGGCTTCTGTAGGAACGTCCCGCATTCAACCAGACACAGCTTTCTCCCCACTGCCTTGTCCCGCCTTCGGTGTCCCTTCGGCGGGCGTCCATCCATCGGCATCGAATCCGCCTGCCGGGGACCGTTCCCGGCAGGCGGTGGAATCGACCCTTTCCGGCTGTGGATATTCCCGCAGCGGGTCTCTTGAATACTCTTTTTTCTCGCTACAGTACGATAAACTCCATATGAGAAGCGCAATTGTAATAACAATACTGCTCGGATTCCTCTCGGCAGGGTGTGTTGGGACGGGCCAGGCGATTGACGTCGCTGATGCAAAAAGGCGTGATAATCCTGTCGTGCGCCATGGAAAAACCGCCATTGACTCTTCCATGCTTGTGGCCATCAACGAGGCGCGTTCCAGGGCGCGAAAGTGCGGTTCCGTATACATGCCCGCCGCGGGTCCGGTAGTCTGGAACCGCAAGATGGCCGGTGCGGCCCTCGGGCATTCCATGGATATGGCATCCCATGGAGAGGCCGGCCATACGGGTTCCGACGGCTCAACCGCAGACGAGAGGTTGACGCGGGAGGGCTATCATTGGGGGAGTGTGGGAGAAAACGTCGCCGTTGGCTATCCTTCCGCTGACGAGGTGGTGCGGGCCTGGCTTTCCAGCAAAGGCCACTGCATGAACATCATGAATCCCGGATTCAATGAAATCGGTTCCGCCTGGGCATGGGGCATCTATCGGGGGGGGTCCTCCGCGAGATACTGGACACTGGTATTAGGCGCCGTCAGGGGCCTTCCGGGCCATTGAACCAAAATCCAGGTTGAAAAACGGCTGTCACCCATCACCTGTTTTTACTGTATAATTCTATGGTGTATCAGGGAGCCCGGAGTGCATGCCGTTCCGCTCATATGGCGATGCAGCGGTTGGGGGAGTAGATTGTATGCGCGGGGGGAGGTATGAGAGAGATCAAGGTTGTATTCAGCGACGACTCAACGGGTTTCGTGCATGACAGCAAGCTTGATTCGTTGATAGTGGCCGGAAAGATAAAGGCGTTTCTCCGTTCCGACGGATGGGTGAGGATCGGGATTGACCGTATCCGGGAGATCCGGTTTCACGGCGCGGAACGGAGAAAGAAGGAGGCGGAGTGAGAAGCGGATATGACTGCCGGAGAGAGCGCGGTAATTCCCGCTTCGCCGCTGGAAGCCATATCCGTTGGAAAAAAATCCCAGGCCCCTGACCCCTATCCCGCGAGGGGCCGGCCGCCGCATTCCTTCCTTTTTCCATGGGCATAACGGAGCATATCCTCTGTTGTGCGCCAGTCGATGCATTTGTCAGTAATGGAGACGCCGTATCTGAGAGCGGCGGTGTCCTTGGGCAAGGGCTGGTTTCCCGCTTCCAGGTTGCTTTCAATCATGACCCCCGATATTCTCCCCTGTCCGGTGACAATCTGCTCCATGACCTTTTCCAGCACAACCGGCTGTTTCTCGTGGTTCTTTTCCGAGTTTCCATGGCTGCAGTCGACCATGATGGACGGGTGTAATTGCGCCTTCTCCATAAGCTCTATGGTCTTCTGGATGTCTTCCGGGTGGTAGTTGGCCTTTTTTGTGCCTCCTCGGAGAACCATGTGCACGTCCTGGTTTCCCGTTGTCTGTATGATGGATGTCTTCCCCTCCTTGTTGATGCCGAGGAAGCTGTGGGAATGTAGCGCTGACTTCATTGCATCGATGGCAATCTGGAGGTTGCCGTCGGTGCCGTTCTTGAACCCGATCGGGAAGGAAAGGCCGCTCGCCATCTCCCGGTGGGTCTGGGATTCGGTGGTGCGCGCGCCGATGGCGCCCCAGCTCAGCAGATCGGCAAGGTATTCCGGGGTGATAGGGTCGAGCATCTCGGTGGCCACGGGAAGGCGCAGGTCGGTTATGGCGCAGAGCAGGCTCCGCGCTATTCCCAGGCCCTTGGAGATCAAGTGCGTGCCGTTCATGTCCGGATCGTTGATCAGGCCTTTCCAGCCAATGGTTGTGCGTGGTTTTTCGAAATATACCCTCATGATCAAGAGAAGCTGATCGGACAGCTCTTCCGAGAGGCGGGAGAGGCGGGAGGCGTATTCCAGGGCAGCCTTCGGGTCGTGGATGGAGCAAGGCCCCACCACCACCATGAGGCGCGGGTCGAGCCCCCTCAGGATGTCCTTGATGTGCTGGCGGCTTGTGTTGACGAATTCGCCCGCTTCCCCGGACACCGGGAAGACCTGCCGCAGGTCGGTGGGGGCTATGATTGGGGTGATGGATCTGATTTTAAGGTTGTTGGTCTTGATCATGCGTGGTTCATTCCTTTTTCATGGGTTTAATATCCGATTGGATTGGAATCAATACAGAAACATGGGCTTTCCGAGGACGTGGCGCACCTTGGGCCGGTAAACGTCCACGTCATAGAGTTCTGTGACATCCACTCTCTTCTGCCCCTGCATGATGGTGCTGATGGGAATATGGGTGTAGGTCCCCCCCTGGAGCGCGACCATGCGGCCCGAGGCGCCCTCGGCAATCAGGTCCATGGCCATTGTGGCGTAGTTGAAGGCGACCATCAGGTCCAGGGAGTCAGGAGCGCCGGAACGCATCAGGTAGGAGAGTTGCTGGTAGATTATGTGGGATCCGGTCAGTTGTTTGATGGCTTCGCTCACTACCACGCCGATGCCTCCCAGTTTGCGGTGTCCGTAGGCGTCCTCCTGGCCGTACTCGATTATCTGTCCGCCAATCATGGAGGCCCCTTCCGATATGGTGACCATGGCGTAGTTGCTGGGGTTTCCCTTCTTGTCTTCCACGAGAAGCCCGGCGAGCCGTTCCACATCAAAGGGCACCTCGGAGATGATGGCGCGGTCCACACCGGAGAGATAGGCGGAGATCAGCGATGTTTCGCCGGAGTTGCGTCCGAACAGTTCGATGATGGCGATACGCTCGTGGGAACCGGCGCTGGTGCGCAGGTTGTGGATGAAATTGACGCTGCGGGTTACCGCGGTGGAGAAACCGATGCAATAGTCCGTGCCGAACACGTCGTTGTCCATGGTCTTGGGAATGGCGACCACCGGAAATCCTTCCCGGTGAAGGCGTTCCGCGTAGCTGAGGATATCGTCTCCGCCGATGGGGATCAGGGCGTCAATCTCAAGATGTGAAAGCACGGACAGGATGTGGGGGGTGAAGTCGAATTTGTCTTTAGAAGAGGGGTCATGCTCCTGGGTCCTGAGAAATTCAGGGATATCCTTTACACCTGTCTTGGCTGGATTGGTGCGGCTGGTATGGAGGAATGTGCCCCCGGTTCTGTCAACGGTGCGCACCACCTGCCGATCCAGCGGCACGGTATTCCGCGCCAGAGATTCAGGATCGTCGGGATTGCATTCCAGCAGCCCCCCCCACCCGCGCCGGATTCCGATGATGCGGTAGCCGCATTCAGATGCGCGGCCTACAAGGGTCTTCAGGGCAGGATTGAGGCCCGGAACATCTCCGCCTCCGGTCAGGATTGCGACGGTCTTCTGTTTGCCAGGCATGATAACTCCTTTCTCCGTGAAATATCCGGTCTTGGTCGCTTGAAGCAGTGTCAATCCGGAAACTCCGGATGAGACACTATTGGTTTCCGGACGGAAACTGAAGTAGATTTCGGAATATCAGATTTGGATTTTAACACATGATTTTCTTAACGTGTTATTATTTTCCGGAATTACGGAACTTCAGCTCGGGTTGCTTCCCGAAGCCGGCAAACGCCGGACGCATACCGCTCCGGTATATCCCGAGGAGGTTATAAATGTACACACTTAATGATGCTTTTGAGTCTCTCTTCAGCGTAAACATGGGCGCCAGAAAGGGGGAAAGGATCCTGGTGTTCAGCGATACAATCCGGTCCGATGAGGTTCCGTCGGCAGAGGATGGCCGCCGCCGGGGACTTCACCAGGTTGCGGCGGAAGCAGCGGAGTACGCGATGCGTGAATACGGGAAGGCCTCCTTTCTTTCCTTTCCCGCCACGACCGCTTCCGGTGTCGAACCCCCGGAAAGCCTCTGGCGCGCCGCATTCGGAGACAAGGTAGTGGATTCACTTGCCGCGGAGGAAATCCTGGCGGCGCTCATGGAAAAGGAGGCCACAGCCGGGCAGTTGGAAAGGGCAAAGGAGATCGCGCTGGCCGGAAGGGAATCGGCCGCGGACGTGGTGATTGCCATGTCCAACAACTCTACGAGCCATACCCGCTTCCGTTCCCTGCTCAATCATACCGGCGCGCGCTTCGCCAGTCTTCCCCATTTCGATCCGGAGATGTTCTTTTCTTCCATGCGCGTAGACTGGCTGCTTCTCGCAAAACGCACGGAACGCCTTGCGGAACGGATCAACAGGGCGGCGGAGATAATCGTGGAAACCGGCAACGGCACCCGGATGCGCTTCGGCAAGCAGGGGAGGATGGCCGAGGGCGATGACGGCCTTCTCACAAAACCGGGGAGTTTCGGCAATCTCCCGGCCGGAGAGGTCTACCTGGCCCCCCTTGAAGGAACCAGCGAAGGGGTGATGATCATGGAGTATGCGCCGATGCGCAGGCTTGCCTCCCCACTGGAACTGGTGGCGCGGGAGGGAAGGGTGACGGAGATCCGGGGAGACGAGCCGTACCGGAAGGTCCTGGAGGAAAGATTCGAGATGAGCGGTCTGAACTGCAACATCGCGGAACTGGGCATCGGAACCAATGATCGGGCCACGAGGCCGGACAATATCCTGGAGTCGGAAAAGATCCTGGGCACCATCCATATCGCCCTAGGCGACAACTCCGGCTTCGGCGGAACTGTCAGCACGCCCTTCCATGAGGATTTCGTCTTTTACGGACCTACGCTTACGGCCGTGGGCGAGGATGGTTCGAAGGACGTGCTCCTTTTAGAAGGGAAATTGATGATCTGACTTGATGATGAGTATCTTCCGGGCAGGGGCGCAACCGTGCTCGCGCCTCCCCCCCTTTCCATCCATTCCATCATGTGGTAGTATCCACCCCCTTTTGAGAAAACTGCAGGTAAATTCCATCAACTGAAGAGGTTCATGTCATGTCACTGACCGATACCCACCATGCCCGCATACTCGGCTGGATCACCGAGGAAAGCGGTTTCCGGCCGTTCCAGATTGAAAACACCGTTGCCTTGCTGCGCGAGGGTGCGACCATCCCCTTCATCGCACGGTACCGGAAGGAGCGCACGGGAGAGCTGGATGAAGTGGCTCTGCGGGAAATCGAGGAGAGATTCGCCTACTTCACGGAACTGGAGGAGCGGAAGCTCACTGTTTTCAAGTCCATTGAGGAGCAGGGCAAGCTGACCCCTGAACTTTCGGCGCGCATCGAGGCGACCCGGCAAAAGATCGAGCTTGAAGACCTCTATCTTCCCTTCAAGCCGAAACGCCGCACCAAGGCGACCATTGCGCGGGAACGGGGACTTGAGCCCCTGGCCGACCTGATCGCGGCCCAGGAGCTGAAGGCCGGGACTCCGGAGGAAGCGGCCCTGCCATTTGTAAACATTGAACAACAGGTTCCCGACGCAGCGGCCGCCCTTGAAGGGGCGGGCCACATCCTGGCGGAGCGCATTGCCGAGGACGCGGACCTGAGGGCATTGGTCCGTCGCCTGACCGGAGAACAGGGAAGCCTGACATCACGGGTGGCGAGCGACAAGAAGGACGCGGTCACCAAGTTCGAGATGTATTACGACTTCCAGGAACCCCTGAAGGATATTCCTTCCCACCGGATGCTCGCCATGCGCCGGGGAGAGAAGGAGGAGGTGCTTTTCCTCTCCATCTCCGCTCCGGTGGAGGAAATCCTTTCGGGTCTGAAGTCCCGTTTTATACGGACCTCGAGCATATTTGACCGCTTTCTCGAAGTGGTTGTGGCTGACGCATACAAACGTCTCATGGCCCCTTCCATCGAGGTGGAACTGCGCCTGGAGTCAAAACAGAAGGCGGACGAGGCCGCCATCAGAGTATTCGCCGACAATCTGCGCAACCTGCTCCTGGCGCCTCCGGCGGGGGGCAGACGGGTGCTCGGCATCGATCCGGGGCTGCGCACCGGCTGCAAACTGGCCGCTGTGGATGAGACCGGGCGATTTCTCGGGCATACGGTCATCTATCCCCATACCGGCGAGGGAAAGGCCGAGGCGGCCCGCGGGAACCTGCTGCGCTTTCTGGAGACCCACGACTGCGGGATGGTTGCCGTGGGCAACGGCACCGGCGGGCGCGAGACCGAGCGCTTCGCTCGGGAAGCGCTGTCATCCGCGGGAGAAGGATTGCCGGTAGTGATGGTGAACGAGGCCGGGGCCAGCGTCTATTCCGCGTCGGAGATTGCCAGGGAGGAGTTTCCGGACCTGGACCTGACGGTGCGCGGCGCCATCTCCATCGCCCGGCGTCTCCAGGACCCTCTGGCGGAGTTGGTGAAGATAGACCCCAAGAGCATCGGCGTGGGCCAGTACCAGCACGATGTGAACCAGACCCAGTTGAAAAAGAGCCTGGACGCAGTTGTGGAGTCGTGCGTCAACTACGTGGGCGTGGACCTGAACACCGCATCCTGGGCGCTTCTCTCTTACGTTTCCGGTCTCGGTCCCTCGCTGGCTAAAGCCATTGTCCGTCATCGGGACGAAAACGGACCCTTCGCGTCCCGCTCGTCGCTCATGGCCGTCCCCCGTTTCGGCGCCAAGGCCTTCGAACAGTCGGCCGGTTTCCTTCGTATCCGGGACGGAATCCACCCCCTGGACAATACCGCGGTTCATCCGGAACGCTACGGGGTTGTTGAGGCCATGGCCGCCGACCTGTCTGTGTCTCTACCGGAACTGGTGAAGAAACCTTCCCTGGTGGAGCGTATCGACCTGTCCCGGTATGTTACCGAAAGTGTGGGTCTTCCTACATTGCGGGACATACTGGAAGAGCTGAAGAAACCGGGGCGCGACCCCCGGAAGGAATTCCAGGCGGCTGCGTTCCGCGACGACGTGCGGGAGATCTCGGACCTTGAGGAAGGGATGTCGCTCCAGGGTGTGGTGACCAATGTGACTGCCTTCGGCGCCTTCGTCGATGTGGGGGTTCACCAGGACGGTCTGGTGCACGTGAGCCATCTGGCCGACCGTTTCATCAAGGACCCCCACGAAGCTGTCAGCGTGGGACAGGTGGTCAAGGTGAAGGTCCTGTCGGTCGACCGGGAGCGGAAGAGGATATCCCTTTCCATCCGCGAGGCGGAAGGCGGCGGCGGTCAGCGACGGAATCGGGAAAGGAAGCAGACTGACACAAAGAAAAACTCCAGGGGCGGAATCGACCTCTCAGGGCTGGAAAAGGCGGGGTTCCGGGTCCGAAAGGGGTGACTATCCGGAAAGGGGTGGGCCGGCCGGGGTTGGCGTGGCCTTGGCGCGCGCTTCCCGTTCAAAACTATTGTCCAGGTAGAAATCGCGGCCGCGCAGAAGCTGGACAAGGCTCGAGCTGCAATAGAGCGGGAAGAATAGGATCCCCCACCGTTCATACTGCCGCCCATGTTCGTGTTCGTGGCCGCGATGGAAATCCAGGCCAGCATGGCTGACGCCAAGGATGACATGGCCGAAGGTAATGGCCGAGAAGCGAAGGACTTTCGGAAGTCGGGATACCAACAGGGGGATGCGGCCTCCCGCGACTTCCAGGGTCCCTTCCATAACTCTGACGGTTGCTCCGGAAGCAAGGGCCGCCGCCGCGAGAAGAAGCCCGACCAGAGAGCAGGGCGCCGCCCAGACGTAGCGAAGCGCGCGCACTGCCTCCCCCGGTCCGGACGTCACAGGGTTTCCGACTTGAAGGTGTCCCACTCGCTCAGATCGCCGGCCCTGAATCCCTTGCCGAACCATCTTTGCCGCTGCTCGGAAGTGCCGTGGGTAAAGCTGTCCGGAACGACATATCCCTGCACGCTCTTCTGGATGCGGTCGTCGCCCACGGCACTGGCCGCGTTCATTGCCTCCTCGATATCACCTTCTTCCAGCAGCTTCATCCGCTCGGCGTGATGGGCCCACACACCGGCCAGATAGTCCGCCTGCAATTCAAGGCGCACCAGGTACTTCCTGAATTCCTTGTCGCTGACCCGGGAGCGGAGAGACATCACCTTGTCGTTGACGCCGAGGAGCGTCTGAACATGGTGACCCACCTCGTGGGCGATTACATAGGCCATGGCAAAGTCGCCGGGCGCCTTGAACTTTTCTTGCAGTTCGTTGTAGAAGCTGAGGTCGATATAGACCTTCCGGTCCCCCGGACAGTAGAACGGCCCGGTGGCCGAACCGGCCATTCCGCAGGCTGATTCGACTCTTCCGGAAAAGATGACCAGTTTCGGGTACTCGTATGTGGCGCCCAGTTTGCGGAACTGTTCCACCCAGATATCCTCGGTGTCCGCCAGCACAACCGAAACGAATTTCGCCATTTCGTTCTCTTCGGCCGTTCCCTGGTAGGTTGAGGACGTTTCCGGCGTGGCCTGTTGCGAAGCCTTCATCAGTTCGGACGGATCACCGCCCAGAAGATAGATGGCAAGCACGAGAAGTATCGTTCCGATTCCGCCTCCCATCGCGACCTTTGGGGCCAATCCCCGCCTGTCTTCAACGTTCGAGCTTTCCCTGCGTCCTTTCCACAGCATGACAACCCCCTGTCTTTTGAGCCTGTAGCGCCTTTACCCGGACTTCAGAGTCCATTACCACCCTGCTGGAATTGGAAATTTCATCATGTGCATCAAGAACCACCCCGCAGTGCCGGTCGCGAGGGCGGATTCACACCCGAATGCATTGCAGCTCTTCGGAGGGAAGGGAGATCATTCGCGCGATTCTGCAAAGGCCGTTGGTGTCGTGAAGCGTGTAGAGTTTCAGTTCTGAGGCGTTTTGCGAAGCCTGTTCCCGTTTGATTCCCATGTCGTCCAAGATAACGGTTTCCAATCCCCCGCGCAGGTGGTTTTCAGGGTGGCCCAGCACATCGATTACCATGTCCAGGTATGTTTTGAGTACGCAATCATCGCTCCCGAGACTTGCCAGTTGGGACTGGATCCCGTTGAGTTTTTCTTCAAGGGCGCCCACGTCTTCACATTGGCTGGAATTGACTCCGTTGAATCCCCATCCTCCCCGGCGCAGTATATCAATCTTTGACAGAAACAGCGCGTTCCGGCGTTCCAGATCCTTTCGTTCCGACTTGGCGGAGGATATGCGTTGCAGGGCAACGCGGATAAGGTAATCAAATGCCCGTCTTTTGAGCTGGAGGCGCGTTTTCCCTTCGTCCGGGGATGGGTCGAAAAGGCGGTGGGACTCGAAACTTACCATTGTCCTTGGAATATCACGGATGACCCTGTCTCCGTCCATTTCCGCCCCGAAGACCCTGCTTTCCTTCTTTTCCATGAACATCAGCGCCGTGACCGTATCCGCTCCGTTTTCCCGTTTCCTGAGGAAATCCTTCAGGTTGCGATCCTTCTCCAGCACTCCCCGGATTTCTTCGGTGGAGATGAAAAAAGACTTCAATTCCGGGCTGAAGCGGTAGGAGTCAGCGCTCACCGGGATAGGGGGAGGAAGCCCTTCCACCAGCGAAACCACATGATCCATGGCCTTCAGGACGGCCGGCCTCAGTTTTTTCCTGTATCCGGTAATTGCGCGCAGCCAGGGATCCGTCCCGTCCACGGCCCGCTCGATGGCCATCTTTACAATGGATTCGGGATATCCGCCGGAGGTTTCGCCAAATCCGAAAAGGGATTGCAGAATCCGCAGCATGTAACCTCCATCTTGTTCAGCCTGTTATCCTGGATTCGGCAGTTGGAGGCATCCTTCGTTCGCTCCGATTGTCCTATTTCCGCTGCTCTAAGCTCAT
>CAZFCG010000064.1:0-22167 GCA_964517595.1 uncultured Geobacter sp.
CTGAACTGAATCTGAACGCAATATTGACCATGCTATTCATTTACAGTTCCTTACCGGAAAAAGCAGCTGCAAAATCCTGCATGAGGAATATATTCACATGAAGAAATGGAAAAAGAGATTAGCGGAATGCATTACGGACCCTGAGGAGCTGTCAGGATATTTTTCATTCGATCCCTCTCCTCTGAAAGCGGTAGCTGAAAGATATCCCATGCGTATCTCTCCCCATTATCTGGGACTGATACATGAGCCGTGGGACCCTATCTGGCGGCAGTGCGTGCCTGATATCCGCGAACTGGCGGACGACGGACTGCAACCCGATCCCCTTCATGAAGAAGAATTAAGTCCGGTCCCCGGTCTCATCCACCGTTATCCGGACAGGGTCGTTTTGCTGGCTGGCTCTGTTTGCGCCGTTTATTGCCGTTTTTGCATGAGGAAAAGAAAAGTCGGTTGCCCGGTTGGAAAAGGCGGGACGCGGAAACTGGATGAGGCGTTCCGCTACATTGAGGAACACCCGGCCATCCGTGATGTCATCCTGTCGGGTGGGGATCCGCTGCTCCTTTCGGATGACGAGCTTGAAGATATTCTCCGGAGGCTGAAAAAGATTCCCCATGTGGAAATTGTCCGAATCGGAACAAGGGTTCCCGTGACCCTTCCGGAGAGGATAACGCGTGGCTTGTGCCGCATGCTGAAGAAGTTTCATCCCCTGTATGTCAATACTCACTTCAACCATCCACTGGAGATTTCATCCGAATCGGCGGATGCATGCGCAATGCTGGCGGATGCGGGAATCCCACTGGGAAACCAGACCGTATTGCTGAAGGGGGTGA
Source organism: uncultured Geobacter sp. (assembly GCA_964517595.1). Lineage (GTDB taxonomy): Bacteria > Desulfobacterota > Desulfuromonadia > Geobacterales > Geobacteraceae > RPRC01. The sequence continues at coordinate 828 of CAZFCG010000064.1, forward strand.
ATGATGATGAGGGGACGATGAAGCGGCTCATGCAGAGGCTACTTATGATCAGGGTGCGTCCTTACTACATTCACCACATGGATCTTGTCCGGGGCGGAGGCCACTTTCGAACTGATGTCAAAAAGGGTATGTCGATAATGGACGGGCTGCGCGGGCATACTTCAGGGATGGCGGTTCCTTATTATGTGATTGACGCGCCGGGAGGGAAGGGTAAGGTGCCGATCCTTCCGGACCCCGCCCGTTTCGAAGGGGATCGTCTGTTACTGAGGAACTATCTTGGTGAGGAAATGCTCTACCCAGGGGCGCCGGAACGGGAAATCACAGCTCTTCAGGAGTAAACGCTACTATCTGGTCTATCATGTCCGCGCCCTGCAGAAGCATTACCAGCCGGTCGACGCCGAAGGCGATACCGGCGGATGGAGGCATATCCGCCAGTTCCCGGAGAAATTTTTCCGGCATGGAATAGACGGGCTTTGAACATGCCTCCCGATATCGCTGCTCACTCATGAACCGGGATCGCTGCTCTTCCACGTCCACCAGTTCCGAAAAGGCGTTGGCAAGCTCGATTCCGCCGATATAGAGTTCGAAACGTTCCGCCAATCCTTCGTCTTCCGGCTTCAGTCTGGCCAGGGAAGCGCGTTTGGAAGGATAATCAATCAGAAAGGTGGGTCTTTCCCATCCGATCATCGGCTCGATGGAACAGACCATGATTTCATCGAACAGATCCCGTTCGAGAGCCTCCTCGGCGGTCATCCCCCCGAAGCGGGCGAACGCCTCGCGCACGGTCAGTCTTTCCCACGGACCTTCCAGGTCGATGACGCTTCCCTTCCATTCCAGTCCGTTTTCCTTGCCGAAAGTCCGCGCCGCGCGGCGCACCAGTCCTTCGCAATCATCCATCAAGGCCGAGTAGTCGGCGTGGGCCCGATACCACTCGAGCATGGTGAACTCAGGGAGGTGCAGAGAACCCCGTTCCCCGTCCCGCCAGCAGTGGCATATCTGATAGATACGTTCGAAACCGGCGGAAAGGAGGCGTTTCATGCATATTTCCGGAGAAGGGTGAAGGACCCAGTCGCCGGAAGGCATGACATCGATATGTGATTCAGGGATGGGAACGGGGATTCGCTGTGGAGTGTCGACCTCGAGAAAGTCTCCGCTTTCGAAAAAGCCCCGAAGAGCGCCGATTATCTTTGCCCTTGCCTTCAGGAAGCGGATTCGTTCCGGGTAGAGGCGCCTGCCGCTCAAAGGTCTAGCCCTTCACCCTCGTGGAATACTCGCCGGTGCGGGTGTCGATTGTGATCAGCTCACCCTCCTCGATGAAGGGAGGGACCCTCAGAACATAACCGGTTTCAACAGTTGCTGGCTTTGAATCGCTGCCGGTAGTGTCTCCCTTGATCCACGGGTCGGTCTTTACCACGCGCAGGTTCACGAAATTGGGGGTGGTTACGCCGATGGGTTTTTCCTGGAACATGAGAACATCCACTTCCAGATTGTCGATGAGGAAATTCTTTGCTTCACCGATGCCGTCTTCGGTTATCGTAATCTGTTCGTAGCTCTGGTTATCCATGAAGCAGTAATTGTCGCCTTCCTTGTACAGATACTGCATGGTCCTTTCTTCCAGGTGGGCCGGTTCGAAGGATTCACCGGAGCGATAGGTCCTGTCCAGGGTTGTTCCGTTTATCATGTTCTTCATCTTGGTGCGGTACAGGGCCTGCCCTTTGCCGGGTTTTGAGAACTCGAAAAAGGTGACGATGTATGGATCGCCGTCGATAGTGATTTTGAGACCCTTTCTCAGATCAGCTACAGTGTACATGTGAGTTATTCCTTTTCTATGGTTTTGGACGAGAGAGCGCCTTAAAGCAAGCGGTCAACTACGTCTGTTCTGAAATTATAATATGTCCCCTCTGTTCCCTGCTTTGTTAAGGGGAAATACCTTGCCTCCAGCGGTTTACTAGGTATTGGACTGGATGCTGGTCGGCTGAAGAAGTCGTCCAAGGGGCGGTGGAACGGGTTGAGAGTCCAGTTTCGGCCTGTTTCAGCCAAGGGTTGTGACGCACGTTCGCCGGAGATATTATCGCGCCGCATCAGTTAATAGCACATGCCTTGGCTCGGACCGTGAGTGCGGGAGGATCCAGCTTGGCTTGAGAACCGGATGGTTTGGGAATGGCGGTGAATAAAAGGCGTACTGGACGGGGTTATTTGGAGCGATAGGTAATGCGTCCACGTGACAGATCATACGGAGAGAGTTCGACGGTAACCTTGTCTCCGGGTAATATTTTAATGAAAAACTTGCGCATCTTGCCGGAAATATGGGCAAGAACAATATGGTCATTCTCAAGCTTGACGCGGAACATGGCATTGGGAAGCGGTTCTACCACCGTTCCTTCCACCTCTATGGCTTCTTCTTTTTTCATGGAAACTCCTTAGGGTTGCATGGTGCGATAGATAATCTCAGAGTGCGAAATATCCCAGTTTATAGTCGGATTTGTCAAAAAATGCAAGGTGATTTACCTTTGTGGAGAAAGTTGGGATCATTCTTGCCAGGCAGGGTAGCTCTGGTACTCTGGTTTATGTTGGTTGAGTCAGGGAAGAAAGCAAAGGAGGATTAGCCATGCAATGCAATGATAGCGTATTTCAGCGAGCGAAGCAGGTCTTTACTCCGGCCCTTCATTTTTACTATCCTTTATCCGTTGTGCGCGGACAGGGTCCTTATGTCTGCACCGACGACGGCCGCCGATTTCTGGATTTCTCTTCAGGTCTGGCCGTGCTGAATATCGGTCACAATCATCCGAGGGTCGTTGACGCGGCCAGTGCGCAGATGGCAAGCCTCGCGCACACCGGGGGCGTGTACCTGAATGAAACAACGGTTGCCGCGGCGGAAAAGCTTCTTTCAATCTTGCCGGGAGGGCTCGATCGCCTCTTTTTCAGCAACTCCGGCGCGGAGGCGGTTGACGGGGCATTGAAGCTTGCCAGATATGTCACCGGAAGACAGGGGATCATCTCCTTCACCGGCGCCTTTCACGGCCGGACCTTCGGCGCGCTGTCTGTAACTACCAGCTCAGCGGCATACCGGAAGGGGTACCACCCCCTTCTCCCGTCCGTATATCAGACGTCGTATCCATACTGCTTCCGTTGTCCTTACCGGCAAGACCCGGCTTCCTGCAGGCGCCCCTGCTTCTCGGAGCTTGAAACAATAATCATGCGTCGGATTCCCGCGGATGAAATCGCCGCCGTGATTATCGAGCCGGTGCTCGGGGAGGGGGGGTATGTCCCGGCGCCACCATCCTTCCTTGCCGCCCTGCGCGTGTTTTGCGACCGGCACGGCATACTCCTTGTTTTCGACGAGGTCCAGTCCGGCATGGGGAGGTCTGGGCGATGGTTTGCCTGCGAGCATTCCGGTGTTTCTCCCGACATCATGACGGTCGCGAAGGGGATAGCTTCCGGTTATCCCCTTTCAGCGGTTGTGGCGAAGAAAGAAATAATGGAACAGTGGCCTTCGGGCGCCCACGGTACGACGTTCGGGGGCAACCCGGTTTCCTGCGCCGCTTCCATGGCCACCATCGACGTTATAAGGGAAGAAGGTCTTCTGGTCCGTTCGTCCGAAATCGGCGCGGAAATCCTGGAAAGGCTTCGCCGTCTCGCGGATTCATATCCTCTGGTGGGTGATGTGCGCGGCTACGGCTACATGATCGGCATAGAGTTTTCAGGGACCGACGGCGCCCCGAACGGGGCCGCGTGCCGGAGGGTCATGGATGCCTGCCTTGAGAAGGGCCTTGTCCTGATAGGGTGCGGGCTTGAACGCAATGTAATCCGCTTTATCCCTCCGCTTAATGTGTCAAGAGAGGATATGGAAACGGCGCTGAGTATCCTGGAAGAAGCAATACAGGGGCTGCAATGAGACGGGAAAGGGTTCTCATAATGGGGGCCGCCGGTCGTGATTTCCATAATTTCAATGTGTCGTTCCGGGATGATCCACGCGTCCGGGTTGTCGCCTTCACGGCGGCTCAGATCCCGTTCATCACCGACAGGCGCTATCCCCCATCCCTCTCGGGAAGGCTTTACCCGCGTGGCATACCCATTTATGACGAATCCGGGTTAGCGGAACTGATGGGGCGATTGCGGGTTGATCGTGTGGTCTTCTCCTACAGCGATATTTCCCATAAAGAGGTGATGCACAGGGCTTCTCTGGCTCTGGCGCACGGTGCTGATTTTACCCTTCTCGGCCCTGCTTCCACCATGCTGAAGAGCCGCAAGCCGGTTATTTCCATCTGCGCGGTGCGTACCGGTTGCGGCAAGAGCGGGGTAACCCGTTACCTGTGCGACATAATCCGGCGAGAGAACATGAATCCCGTGGTTGTCCGCCATCCAATGCCCTACGGCAGACTGGCGGATCAGGTGGCGCAACGTTTCGCGTCTCTCGACGACCTGGCGCGATACCGCTGCACCATCGAGGAGAGGGAGGAATACGAGCCCCTGCTTAAGGCCGGCGCCGTGGTGTACGCGGGCGTCGATTACGGCATGATACTGCGTCGCGCGGAAGCGGAGGCAGACGTCCTGCTGTGGGACGGCGGCAACAACGATTTTTCCTTTTTTGTCCCTGATCTGGAGATCACCCTGGTGGATCCCCTCCGGCCGGGCCATGAAACGGAATACTTTCCCGGAGAGGTGAACCTGAGACGGGCAGGGGTGGTTATAATCAACAAGAGCAATGCCGTGGAGCCTTGGGAGTGTGACCGGATGGAAGAGGCCATCCGAGTGGTCAACAGCAGGTGCGTCATCATCAGGACACTGTCGGATATTACGGTTGCCGAATCAGACAGGATCGCCGGCAGGCGCGTTCTTGTGATCGAGGATGGCCCATCCCTCACCCATGGCGGGATGCCGTTCGGGGCTGGATACATGGCCGCGCTGCGCTTCGGCGCGTCCGAGATCGTTGATCCTCGCCCCGCCGCTACAGGTTCAATAGCGGAGGCCTATCGCCTCTACACCCACATCGGCCGTGCTCTCCCGGCATTGGGATACAGCGCGGAACAGATGCGGGAACTTTGTAACACAATAGAATGCACGCCCTGCGACCTCGTGATTTCAGCGACTCCGATGGATTTACGTGGTCTTATCCACATTTCAAAACCGCTTTTGCGCGTCTATTACGATATACGTGAGGAAGCGGCTGAACCCCTCAAAAGATTTTTGTTGCAATTTCTCGCCGAACAGGTCCATTAATCGTACCTTTCATTATCTCTTGAAAGGATGATTTCCCCGATGGAAACCCTGGTCAATAATATTGAATTGCCCAACGGCCTTTGCATATCCGTGTCGGACTCTACCCGCCGTTATTATGAGGATTACCACCTTGTCAGGCTCCGGTTTGTCTGCCGCGTGCCCCTTCAGGCCGAATACTTCGATTGCCCTGAGACTTTTGCTGAAGCGAAAAGGCTTCTGGGCGATTCCGCCGTATATTCCCGCACGTGCGAGAAAATGGGGGTCCCCTTTTCCCATATCGAGGTGGCGCGGGACCGTATGGTCTCGGACTTTATGAACAACGCTCTTCCTTATTTTTCCCATGAAACCTTTCCCTGCAAACTCGTGCTTTCCGAGCTGGCCAAGGCAAGGGAAAATGCCGTCCGGTCTCGGATATGAGGGGGCATGAGTGGAGATATTAATTGAAAAGCTGGCTTTCGGCGGGGCAGGCCTCGGCCGTGTGGACGGCAAGGTCTGCTTTGTGCCCTTTACCGCGCCGGGCGACCTGGCGAAGGTACGGGTAACCAGGAGCAGAAAGTCGTATCAGGAAGGAGAACTCCTGGAACTGATCAGGCCGGCGGCTGCCAGAACGGCGCCCCCGTGCGGCGCCTTCGGGCTGTGCGGTGGGTGCTGCTGGCAGCATCTGCCGTATGATGTCCAGGTGAAAGCGAAGCAGGATATATTCGCGGAAATCCTTGGGAGAATCGCGCGGGTTCAGCCGGACGTGTTCCTGCCGATGATTCCAGCTCCATCGCCGTTGGGCTATCGTTCGCGGGTACAGTTCAAGGTCCGGCGCGCAGAGGATGGATTACACTGCGGATTCTATCGCCGAGGCTCTCATTTTGTAATCGACATCCCCGGTGGCTGCCTGATTGCCGATGACAGGGTGAATCTGCTTTATGAGTCGCTCCTGCCCCTTCTCGGGGCTTTTCCGGATCCGGCGCGGCTTCCCCAGATAGATGTCGCCGTTGGCGATGACGGCGGAGCTCTCCTCCTTTTTCACTACATAGGTGAGGCTATCCCTGAGGTTTCCGGGTGGTTGGAAAAAACCATACCCGGCCGTATGCCGGTAACGGGCGTCTTTCTTCAGACGGCGCGCAAGGTTTCGATGCGCAAGGTCTGGGGGGAAGAACGGGTGAGCTATTCAATTCCGTCCAATCTGTATCCGGAACTTCCGGAAATCCGGCTTTCCTTCCGTTGCGGAGGTTTTTCCCAGGTGAATTACAGCCAGAATCTCGCTCTGATCAGGACCGCCCTTGAATGGGCCGACCTCAAGGGGACGGAAAAAGTCCTTGATCTGTTTTGCGGAAATGGAAACTTTTCCCTGCCCATCTCCCGCTTCTGCGGCGAAGTCACCGGTATCGAAGATTTCCGGCAATCCATTGAAGACGCAGTCCATAACGCGCGCCAGAATCTCATTCCCAATACCAGATTTTCGTGCGCCCCGGCGGAAAAGGCCCTCCGTTATATGGCAGGCGCGGGAGAGCGCTTTGACCTTGTGCTCCTTGACCCCCCTCGAACCGGCGCTTTTGAAGCTGTAAGGATCATAGCGGAAATGTCGCCGGAGAAAATACTTTATGTATCATGTGATCCGGCGACCCTGGCGCGGGATATCGCCGAACTCCGGAAGAGAGGGTATCAGGTGGCCGCTGTCCGTGCCGTAGACATGTTTCCCCAGACGCATCACATCGAAAGTATAACCCTCCTTCGTAAATCTTGAATATTTTGGGAGAGATATTTGCAAGTTCAAACCAGCCCCCTGGGTGCGGGAAACCGACGGATGAACATCGGGGGACGCGTAAACTTGTATATTGTAAAACTCCGTTTGAACTGTAGATGTTATAACGCCTTGCGTGTCAAGTCAGCTTGGCGGGTGTATTTCAATAAAGAGTGTATCAATTTATTCCGGAACCTGATCAATTTTGATGAAATTTAATCCCGTCCCAAGGTTTTCATGACTGATGGGGGAATATTTGTTTGCTGCCTATAAACATGAAATGTCAGCACATTTGGTGATCCAAGATATATGGAGGAGAAAAGATGAACAAGTCTGAGCTTATTGAAGCCCTCGCCGAAAGGAAAGATCTTTCTTTCAAAAAATCGGAAGAGATAATCAATACCATTTTCGAGTCCATGTCAGATGCTCTGCATGCGGGTGAGAGGATCGAAATCCGCGGATTCGGCAGCTTCGTAATCAAGCACTACAAGCCCTACGTGGGACGTAACCCGAAAACGGGTGAAGCCATCACCGTCAAGCCCAAAAGACTTCCCTTCTTCAAGGTCGGTAAAGAACTTAAGGAAAAGGTTGACAAGTAGGTTGTTTTTCCACTCCCAACCCCCCGATTTGTAAGAGTAACCAATTCTGTGCGGAGGGGTTTGCCATGCGCATGGCGATCCGCTTTTATGTGGAATGTGATGCCCGGATACAAGAACGTCCACGTTTTCGTTCCCTGATGACAGTAATTTTCCGATTCTGATGATATTCCGGAGTATCAAGACATGCTCCTTTTAAAACTGGTCGAGGCTCTGGGTGGTCTGGGGCTGTTCGTTCTTGGCATGAAGACCATGGCTGACGGCTTGCAGAAGCTGTCCGGAGGAGGGGTTCGCCGGTGTATCGAGGTAATCACCGGAAACCGGATTTCCGCTGCCCTTGCCGGTGGTTCGCTTTCAATTATTCTCCAGTCCAGCGGCGCCGCCTCCATACTTATCATAGGCTTCGTGAACGCCGGCCTTCTCTCTCTCTACCAGGCATTGGCAATGCTGATTGGAACCGGGATCGGCACAACCATAGCGGTTCAATTCTTTGCCTTCAAAATAACATTCCTGGCCCTTCCTTCCATTTTTTTTGGTGTATTCCTCCGGTTTTTCACCAGAAGACGAAGGCTCGCCTTTCTGGGAGAGGTGCTTCTCGGTTTCGGTCTCCTGTTTTTCGGCCTTGAGATCATGGAGTCCCGATTTGCCGCGCTGACAGGGAATTCCGCCTTCCAGGATTTTCACGCCGTGCTGGTTAACCTTCGTCTTGCCGGCGTTGCCTCCGGCGCCCTCCTGACATTTCTCGTGCAATCCGGGAGCGCAGCCCTGGGAGTTGTCATAGCCCTGGCGGCCAGCGGTTCCATCGGATTCGAGCAGGCGGCGGCCATGACGCTGGGCGAGATAATAGGAACCGCGGCGCTTGCGGGAATCGGCGCCATCAGCGGGACTCCGGCGGCACGGAGAACCGTTCTCTTCTTTACCATTGTTTCGGTGGTCTCCGCGGGAGTCGCACTCCTTCTCTTCCCCCTGTTTTTAAGCCTGGTTGCCATGGTAACACCTGGTGACACCTCATTCATTGCGGTACAGGGAAATGCTCAACAAAACGTGAGCCTGATTCCCGCGGCGAGGGCTGATGTGGCGCGTGCCATAGCCAACAGTCACACGGTGTTCAGCGTCCTGAGCGCGCTCCTTTTTCTCCCGACAATCGGATTCCTTGCCCGATCAGCAGCCAGGGCGTTGCCCGAAGCAAACAGCGATACCGATATGGACCCCCATGCACGCTATCTGGACTTCAGGGTCATCGATACTCCCTCTCTTGCTTTTGTGCAGGCAGGAAGCGAGTTGAAACGGATGGCGAAAGTCGCCAATTCCATGGTGGGTGATTCCGTGAGACAGTTTTCAGGGTTTGACGCAAGGACTGAATCGCGCATCAGGCAGCGGGAGAACCTTCTAGATGTCCTGCAGAAAGACCTTTCCTCGTTTCTGGTGGCCCTGGCCCGTGAACCACTTTCTCCAGAAGCCGCGGCAGAGGTGCCCGTGCTGCTGGACAACGTAAATGACTTGGAAGGGATCGGAGACGACTGTGAAGTAATACTTGAATGCTTGCGGCGTAAAAAAGAAGAAAACGTATATTTTTCCGATACTGCCATGGAGGAGATAGCATCCCTTGCAAAGGGGGCTGAGACGCTTATGGCCGCGGCCTTGGACTGCCTTGACCATGACGAGCGCCCCGAACTGGATGGAAATCGCGTGCTCAAGGAAGAGTTGCGCCGCGCGGCGGAAATCCTGAAGGGAAACCACCTTGAAAGGCTGAGCACTGGCGAGTGCTCGGTGATCGCGGGACTCCTTTTCATGGATATTATTGCCGCGTTTGTCCGCATAGGTGAAACAGCGTTCGCGATCATGGAAGCAAGGAGAAACCTTATTGATGGAAAAGCCTCTGGCCTCGATTGATCGAGGCGCCAACAACTCCCGCCTTCCGACAGGGGAGAGTGAAAGATGGCCGGGAAGATGCCCTTGTGAATCTTCAGGGAGCATCGTCCGGAGGCTTTTGCCTCTTTCTGCCCATCAGTGTTTGACCTTTCCTTGATTGGAAAAAGATGAGGGAGGACTTGGTCGCATCCGGGATTTTGCCGTCCGGCCGCCTTCCGGCGGCGTTGTCTGAGACAGTTAGCTGTTGACATCAAACCTTGTTTGTCTGTATATTTCTCGGCGATTTCGGGAAGAAATTCCCGTATTTTTTTGTTTCAGGAGGCACTTTCCACATGAAAGAAATCCTTTCCGGAAACGAAGCCATTGCCCGCGGCGCTTATGAAGCAGGCGTCAGGGTGGCTACGGCATATCCGGGTACGCCTTCCACGGAAATCCTGGAAAACATGACCCGCTTCAAGGATATCGACGCTTCCTGGTCGCCAAATGAAAAAGTGGCTCTGGAGGTCGCCATGGGGTCGTCCTTTGCCGGCGCTCGAACACTGGTGGCAATGAAGCATGTGGGTGTCAACGTCGCCGCCGACCCTCTGTTTACCCTTTCCTACACAGGCATCAGGGGCGGTCTGGTTCTGGTGACCGCCGACGATCCGGAGATGCATTCTTCCCAGAATGAGCAGGACAACCGTAACTATGCTAAATTCGCCAAGGTTCCCATGCTTGAACCGGCGGACTCCCATGAATGCAAAGAGTTCACGCGTATTGCGCTGGAGCTGTCCGAGGAGTATGACACACCGGTGATGCTGCGCACTACAACCCGTATCTCCCATAGTAAATCCATCGTCAACCTGGAAAATCCGGTTGTAGGACTTCCCGTTCCCGCCCTTGTCTCCAACGCCGCCAAGCAGGTTATGTTGCCCGGAAATGCCAAGGTTCGTCATCCTCTGGTAGAGGAAAGAATGGCGAGGCTTGCGGAAAAGGCCGGCGCCATGGCTCTGAATCGCATGGAATTGCGTGATACGGGCATTGGCGTCATCACTTCCGGCGCATGCTACCAGTATGTCCGCGAGGTCTTTCCCTCCTTTTCAACACTCAAACTTGGACTTATACATCCTTTGCCCGTCTCACTTATCCGTGATTTTGCGGCAAAGGTCGACAGGTTGTTCGTAGTGGAAGAGCTGGACCCATTTATCGAAGACCAGGTTAAGGCCCTGGGGATTACCGTGAAGGGGAAGGATTTCATTTCCCTTTGCGGCGAGCTGTCTCCGGGGAGGATAATGAGCGCCTTCTTCGCCATCGGTATCGGGAATGAAAATGCCTTGCCGCAAGGGGAAGAGCCTTCCACCGGAACACTTCCCGGACGGCCGCCGAACATGTGCCCCGGATGCCCGCACCGCGGTATTTTTTATTTGCTGAGCAGGTTGAACGCATACGTAACAGGGGATATCGGCTGTTATACCCTTGGCTTCCTCCCTCCCCTTTCCGCTATGGAGACTTGCGTCTGCATGGGCGCTTCCATCGGTAATGCCACTGGCACGGTGAAGGTGGTCTCCGAAGAAGAGAAAAAAAGGGTGGTTGCGGTCATCGGCGATTCCACTTTTTTCCACAGCGGGATCACCGGGCTCATGGACATGGTTTACAACAATGCTAATTCTACCGTGATAATCCTCGACAACCGCATAACTGCAATGACCGGTCGTCAGGACAATCCCGCATCAGGCTACACACTCATGAACGAACCCGCCCACAAGGTGGACATCCCACTCCTGTGCAGTGCGTTGGGGGTGAAGCATGTCCGTGTAGTGAATCCCTACGACCTGGATGAAACGGGAAAGGCCCTCAGGGAGGAAATGAATAGGGCGGAGACCTCCGTGATCATAACCAATAAGCCCTGCGTCCTTATCAAGCGGGAAGGTGTCTTTCAGAGGGGCCCCGTGTGCATGGTGGATTCGGCCAGATGCACCTCCTGTCGCGCCTGCCTCGGCCTGGGTTGCCCGGCCATACAATGGCTGCCTCACGAGGGTCGAAAAGGCTCCCCGCATATCGATCCCAATCTCTGTACCGGATGTGATGTTTGCCGCCAGTTATGCAAGTTCGACGCCATAGGGAGGACCAAGTGAGCGAAAAGGTTAAGAATCTTCTTCTTGTTGGTGTCGGTGGGCAGGGCATCCTGTTGGCCTCGGAGATCCTTTCCGAGACCTTCATGCTGGCGGGGTATGATGTCAAGAAAAGCGAGATACACGGCATGTCCCAGCGTGGTGGAAGTGTTGTTTCCCACGTAAGGTACGGCCAGGAGGTGTTTTCCCCGATTGTTCCTGAAGGGGAAGGTGACCTTCTGTTCGGCTTCGAACTGATGGAAACATACCGCTGCCTTCCGCTCCTGAAGCCAGGCGCTACGGTGGTGGCCAATGACTTGCGGATTCCTCCGCCTTCGGTTCTGACGGGGCGGGAGTCATACCCTGAGGGTATTGCGGAACGCATCAGTGAACGGTTTCCGGATTTTGTTCTCATTGACGGTGATAAACTGGCTTCAGACGCGGGAAACCGGCGGGCGGCCAACACCGTGCTGCTTGGAGCGGTTTCCAGGCGGTTGGATATCGCGGAAGATTACTGGTTGCAGGCGCTAGATAAGATGGTTCCCAGGAAGGCCCTGGAGATCAACCGTAAGGCCTTTTTCCTGGGAAGGGAATTTTGTTGAACCTGTTTTTATAACGCAGCGAGGTGATATGAGATGTATTACAACGAGGAATTCGAAACCCTGCCGCGCCCCGCTCTTGAGGCACTCCAACTGAAAAGACTTAAAGCTATGCTTGAAAAAGTATACGCCAATGTTCCTTTTTACCGAGAGTCGCTTACCAACGCCGGCATTAAACCTGCTGACGTTCGCTCCCTGAATGACCTCAGGCGGCTCCCCTTCACCCTCAAGCAGGATATGAGAGACGCCTATCCTTATGGCCTGTTTTCCGCGCCCATGGACGATATCGTTCGAATCCACGCTTCCTCCGGAACCACGGGCAAACCTACGGTTGTCGGGTACACCAGGAAGGACATAGAACTCTGGTCCGAGCTTATGGCCCGTTCGTTTGCCGCGGCGGGCGTGCATAAGGGTGATATTATTCACAATTCTTACGGATATGGCCTTTTTACAGGCGGGCTTGGCGCCCATTACGGGGCGGAAAGGCTTGGGGCGTCGGTCATACCGATGTCAGGGGGGAACACGAAGCGGCAGATTCTTATCATGAAGGACTTTGGTTCAACGGTGCTTACCTGTACCCCTTCATATTCCCTCTACCTGGCGGAATCAGCTGTCGAGGAGGGTATAGACTTCCGCTCGCTGAGGCTGCGCGTGGGGATCTTCGGCGCGGAGCCATGGTCCGAGTCCATGAGAGTGGAGATTGAGGAAAAACTCAACATCTGCGCCATCGATATCTACGGCCTTTCCGAGATCATGGGGCCGGGGGTGGCCATCGAATGTCTTGAGGAGAAGTGCGGACTGCATATATGGGAAGATCATTTCATTCCCGAGATAATCAATCCCGATACAGGCGAACCCGTACCGGAAGGTGAAAAGGGTGAACTGGTCATTACTACCATCACCAAGGAAGGAATCCCGCTCCTTCGATATCGTACAAGAGACATCACCAGCATCACATATGAACCCTGCAAGTGCGGGAGAACACACGCGCGCATTGCTCGTATGAGCGGCCGCAGCGACGATATGCTCATTATTCGAGGTGTTAATGTGTTCCCGTCGCAGATCGAGTCTATCCTCATGAGAATTGAGGGTGTCGAGCCCCACTACCTCCTTATCGTGGACCGTAAGGGCAACCTGGACATTCTCGAGGTTCAGGTCGAGGTGGATGAGCGGATCTTCTCCGATGAGATAAAACAGCTTCAGGTCCTTGCCCACAACATCGAGAAGGAGATCAAGGATCTGCTGGGGGTAAGCTGCAAGGTGCGCCTGGTGGAGCCAAAAACCATTGCCAGGAGCGAAGGAAAGGCGAAAAGGGTGCTGGATAGGCGTCCGAGTTGATGCTTCCAATTCATTCCTGAGCAATTAATCAATTATCTTCCTGAACAGTTACGAGGAGGTTCCAATGAAAGTCGAACAGATCTCCATCTTTATAGAAAACAAATCGGGGCGCCTTGCCGAGGTTACCGCAATTCTGGGGGAGGCGGGGGTCAATATACGCGCCCTCTCTCTTGCGGATACGAGTGATTTTGGAATCCTGCGCCTTATTGTAAATGATCGGGAAACCGCCAAACAGGTGCTGAAAGAGAAGGGTTTCACCGTAAGCAAGACCGAGGTGGTGGCCATTGAGGTGCCTGACAGGCCGGGCGGGCTTTCGGAGATCCTCCGGGCTCTCGACAGCGCATCGATAAATGTTGAATATATGTACGCCTTTGTGGAGCGCTGCGGTGGAAACGCCGTAATAATATTCCGCTTTGATGAGACGGAAAAAGCAATCCGTACTCTTACGGAAAAAGGTTTCAATGTGCTGGAAGGTGAACGATTGTATCGCATGTGACCGATTGCCTGCTGGACTTTTATTTTTTTTTATTGAATTGGAGGTTCTATGGGAAGTTTCAGGCTGTACCTGTTCATGGTACTGTGTGTGCTCGTATGCGCGTCCGCCGCGTCAGCGGCGCCAACCATCCGGATCGGCGGTCTGTTCGCTGTTTCCGGCCCCGCTGCATTTCTTGGAGAGCCGGAAAGAAACACACTGGAAATGCTGGTCAGAGAAACCAATGCGAAAGGCGGCGTGAACGGCGCCAAGATCGAACTGTTTATCTATGATACCCAGGGAGACGCGACAAAGGCCGTACAACTGGCGACAAAACTGATCAGAAACGACAAGGTCGTGGCCATTATCGGACCAAGCACTACAGGGGAATCCCTTGCCCTGATACCCATTGCGGAAAAGATGCGAATTCCCCTCATTTCATGCGCGGCCGGCATCAAGATAACGGAACCGGTCAAGAAATGGGTTTTCAAGACTCCAGCCAACGACCATGTCGCCGGGGAAAAAATATTCAACTACGCATCCAGACTGGGTCAGAAAAGAATCGCCTTGATGACGGTTTCCGATTCCTATGGTGCATCCGGTCGAGAGCAACTGAAGTCGCTTGCGGGCAAAAAAGGTTTTATCATCGTCGCAGACGAGGTTTTTTCTCCCAAAGATACCGATATGACCCCGCAACTGACCAAGATCCGCGCCGCTAAACCGGATGCCATCATCTGCTGGGGAACCAATCCGGGACCGGCCGTGGTTACTCGCAATATCAAGCAGCTAGGCATAAAGACTCCCTTGTACCAGAGTCATGGGGTTGCCTCTAAAAAGTTCATTGAACTGGCTGGAGCGGCTGCCGCCGAAGGTGTTACGTTACCAGCGGGAAAACTGGCAGTGTATGATATCCTTCCCAAGAACGATCACCAGGTCAAGCTTCTCAGGGAGTATGATCTGGCTTATCGAAAGAGATTCAAGACAGAGGCTTCCACCTTCGGTGGTTACGCCTACGACGGGTACCGGCTGGTCATGGAGGCAATCAGGACATCTGGAGCGACACCGGGCAAGATTCGCGGCGGCCTGGAGAGGATCAGAAAAATGGTTGGGGTTTCAGGTGTGTTCACATTGTCGCCAAGAGATCATAACGGCCTCGACCTTTCCGCGTTTGAGATGGTGAGGGTTTCCAGGGGAGACTGGATGCTGGCTCGCTGAACCGTGTCGGGAATCATGCAAAGGAGAGATTAAATGTTATCCAGAACAGTTCATGGTATTGTCTTCTTCACGCTTTTCCTTTTTCTGCCTGCCGGCACGCTCTTTGCCGCGCCTCCCATCAAGATAGGAGGACTTTTTTCCGTAACCGGCCCGGCTTCCTTTCTGGGGGAACCGGAAAGAAACAGCGCTCAGATGGTTGTCGATCAGATAAACGCAGCCGGAGGAATAAAGGGACGAAAGGTGCAGTTTATCGCATATGATACCCAGGGTGATGCGACCAAAGCGGTGCAGGCAGCGACGAGGCTGGTTAAAGAGGGGGTTGTGGCCATTGTCGGTCCCAGTACAACCGGCGATTCCATGGCAATCATACCAATTGTCCAGAGAGCGAAGGTCCCCCTCATTTCATGCGCGGCCGGGATTAAGATAACGGAACCGGTTAAACCCTGGGTATTCAAGACCGCGCAGAATGATTATCTCGCGGTAGCCCGGATTTATGAACATCTGGTGAAAAGAAAAATGACCAGGGTGGCTGTTCTGACCGTATCCGACTCCTTTGGTTCGTCAGGAAGGGAGCAGTTGAAGGCGTTGGCGCCGAAATATGGGATTACGATCCTGTCGGACGACACCTACGGACCGAAAGACACCGATATGACACCTCAACTGACCAAGATCCGCGCGGGGAAAGCCCAGGCCCTCATCTGCTGGGGCACAAATCCTGGACCAGCTATTGTTGCGAGAAATTCCCGTCAACTGGGTATGAAATTACCCCTCTACATGAGTCACGGAGTATCGTCTAAGAAATTCATCTCCCTTGCCGGAGACGCCGCGGAAGGAATAATCCTTCCTTCCGGAAGGGTCCTGGTGGCCGATATACTGCCGAATTCGGACCGACAGAAAAAACCGCTCCTGGCATTTGTTCGTGAATACCAGCGTCGTTACCGTGTGGAAGGCGACCATTTCGGCGGTCATGCCTGGGACGCGATCATGCTCCTGAAGGGCGCTATTGAAAGGGGCGGGGCATCGCCCGCTGCTATTCGTTCACAACTGGAAAAAACACGAAATTTCGCCGGAATTGGCGGAGTTTTCAATTTTACTCCCAGGGATCACAGCGGTCTGACAAAAGACGCTTTCGTTCTTCTTCAGGTAAAGGGCCGGGATTGGGCGTTCGTGAAGTAGGCGAGTCTCAATCCTTATCGTATCTGGACAGAGACGCCCGGAAGGGCGTCTCTTTTTCTCGCCTGCCCTACAGCGGCGACTCTGAATTAACAGAATGGAAAACATGTCTCATCAGATACTGCAATACATTCTTTCAGGCCTTTCCACCGGAGCAATCTATTCCCTCATCGGGATAGGTTTCGCTATCATCTACAACTCGACGGGGATCATCAATTTCGCCCAAGGGGAGTTCGTCATGCTCGGCGGAATAATGACCTGGTTCTTTCTTGCCGTTTTAAAGCTTCCCCTTGTTGCAGCCATGATCCTTGCCGTCCTGATCACAACAATTGCGGGTGTTGTTTTCGAGCGTCTTGCCATCCGGCCGCTGCGGAATGCCTCTCCTTTAATCCTCGTTATCATAACAATCGGGGCCAGCATTCTAATCCGCGGTATCGCCATGCTGATCTGGGGAAAGGATACCCATTCCCTTCCCATGTTTACCGGCAGCGAGCCGCTGGATGTGGCAGGAGCCACACTCCTGCCGCAGCATCTGTGGATCATTGGCATCACTCTTTTCATCATTGCCGTGAACCGCCTCTATTTCCATCACAGCATCGGGGGCAAGGCCATGCGCGCATGTTCACACAACCGGAGGGCGGCAAGTCTTGTGGGTATTGATGTGAAAAGGATGGTTTTGTTCTCTTTCGCCATCAGCTCCTCCATGGGCGCCGTTGCCGGAATTATCACCGCGCCCCTGACAATGACTTCCTACGACGTAGGGGTCATGCTGGGACTGAAGGGCTTCTGCGCCGCCATAATCGGGGGTATGAGCAGCGGCCTTGCGACGGTATTCGGCGGGCTACTACTGGGCATTCTGGAATCCCTGGGCGCCGGTATTATTTCCTCGGGTTACAAGGATGCCATTGCCTTCATCATCCTCCTTCTCATCCTTTTTATCAGGCCCCAGGGTCTCTTTAAAAAAGCCGAAACGGAAAGGGTCTGACCTTGCTCATGGGCGCGGAATGTAGAACTTTCATCAAATTCATAATCTTTTCAGCAGCGGTTATCCTGGCGCCACTCTTCTTTTCCGGGGGATACCTGCTGAATGTTTTGGTCTTCGTTGGAATCAATACCATGCTCGCGGTCGCCCTTAATCTGCTTCTGGGCTACGCAGGTCAGATATCAATGGGACAGGCGGCCTTTTTCGGACTCGGGGCATATATTTCCGGGGTAGCTACCTCTGCCTATCAATGGAATCCATGGCTTGCTCTTCTGTTGGCGGCGTTTGTCGTGGGTCTGCTGGCTTTTATGATCGGTTTTCCGATTTTGAAACTAAAGGGCCATTACCTGGCCATGGCGACCCTTGGTTTTGGCATCATTCTTTATATTGCATTTAATGAAACGGTGGAACTGACGGGTGGTCCTTCAGGTCTCAGCGGTATACCCAATTTTTCATTGGGCTCATTCCAGTTTGACGATGACTTGAAGAACTATTATCTCATATGGGGCTTCTCTCTAATGACCATCCTCCTGTGTGTCAATCTTGTCAATTCCCGCATTGGCCGGGCGCTCCGCGCGATCCATGATTCGGAAGTCGCCGCCCGCGTCATGGGTGTCAACGCCCGCCTGCTGAAGGTGCAGATTTTTACCTTTTCCGCCATAATCTCGTCGATTGCGGGAAGCCTTTATGCACACACCATGACTTTCATCTCCCCGACTTCCTTCGGCTTCAATTTTTCCGTGGAACTGCTTACCATGGTGGTTATCGGGGGACTGGGCAGTGTCTATGGCTCATTTCTCGGAGCTGCTCTCCTGACGCTGCTTCCAGAGTTTCTGAGAACCTTTCAAGACTATGATATCGTCGCCTATGGTCTGCTTCTCGTCATTATGACAATGTACATGCCGGGAGGTCTCGTACGGATTCCATCTTTCTTTTCGACCTTTCTGGCAAGAATAAAACCGGGAGCCGGAAAACATGCTTAGAGTTGAAGGGATCACCCAGGTTTTCGGCGGCGTAACAGCGCTGAAGGATGTCGGCTTTTCAGTGCAGGAAAATGAAATTAAGGGTGTTATCGGTCCGAACGGAGCTGGTAAAACAACATTGTTCAATATCATCACGGGCATCTACCGCCAGACCGCTGGAAATGTCTTTCTCAAGAGCGAAAAAATATCTTTTCTTTCACCCGAGAAACTGGCGCGACGAGGTATGGTGCGAACCTTTCAGAACGTGGAGCTTTTCGGAGCAATGACAGTGCTGGAAAACGTGATGGTCGGGTGTCATACGAAGAGTCGCTGCGGCATCCTTTCCAGCTGTCTGAAGCTTCCGATGCACTTGCGGGAAGAGAGGCATATAAGAGAGAGGGCTTTTTCCTGTCTGGAATTCGTCGGCCTCGAGCATGAGGCAAGCCAAACCGCCAGCAATCTTCCCTTTGGCAAGGGGAGATTGCTGGAGATTGCACGGGCAATGGCTCTTGAGCCTCGCATCATTCTCCTTGACGAACCCGCCGCCGGTCTGAACAGCAGGGAGACCGAAGAGCTAGGAAGGCTAATTCGAAAGATTCGTGATTCCCGTGTAACGGTGGTCCTGGTGGAGCATGACATGGAGCTGGTCATGGATATCTGCGATTCGCTCCTCGTACTCAATCTGGGACAGCGCCTCGCCGAAGGCGCCCCGCGCGAAATCCAGGAGAACCCGGCGGTTATTGCCGCTTACCTTGGAGAGGGTTAGGAAAGAAAATTGGAAACTATCTAATGTTGAGAATCAAAAACATCAATACATATTATGGGCAGGTACATGCTCTGAAAAATGTCTCGTTGCATCTGAACGCAGGAGAGATCGTCTCCCTTATCGGCGCCAACGGCGCCGGAAAGACCACCATTCTGAATTCCGTTTCGGCGATCACTCCCGCGCGTGATGGAGAAATCCTTTTTGAAGGAAAAAACATCGCGCAACTGACTCCGGACCGCATCGTGGAGATGGGAATCTCGCAGGTTCCGGAGGGGAGACAGGTATTCAAGGATTTTTCCGTGGCGGACAATCTGGAACTGGGCGCCTATCTGCGTTTTCGAGCACGGGAAAAGAGAACCATAATAAAAAAAGATATAGAGGACGTTTTTACTCTTTTTCCCCAGCTTGCGCAGCGGAAAAAGCAGATGGCCGGTACTCTCTCCGGTGGGGAACAACAGATGCTCGCCATTGGCCGGGCGCTGATGGCAAAACCTAAAGTGCTCCTGCTGGATGAGCCTTCCATGGGGCTTGCGCCGCTTGTTGTCCAGGACATCCTGCGGGTCATTACCAGGCTGCGAGAGGAAAAAGGGACTTCTATCCTCCTGGTAGAGCAGAATGCAAAGGCTGCCCTGAAGATTGCGGATAGAGGATATGTTCTGGAAACAGGCAAAGTGTTACTTGAAGAGAAAGCCTCGGAACTACTTGAGAACAAGGATGTTCAGAGGGCATATCTGGGCAAGGACAAGAAGGAAATATGGGAGCGGTAATACACTTTGAGAGGTCAAAGTCATGAAGATATGGGATCCTTTATACGAATGCATGCCAAGGGAAGATCTGGAGCAACTCCAACTGGAAAGGCTGCAGGCAACCGTCAACCGCGTATACAAATCAGTTACCTGCTATAAAAAGAAATTCGATGAAGCCGGCATCCTCCCTGAGGATATACGCTCCCTCGACGATCTGGCAAAGCTGCCTTTCACAACCAAGGAAGACTTGAGGTTGAACTATCCTTACGGCATGTTTGCCGTTCCGTTGCGGGAAGTGGTCCGCATACACTCATCCTCCGGTACAACAGGAAAGCCTACGGTTGTTGGGTATACGAAGAATGACATTCGCACATGGTCAAACTTGGTTGCGCGATTCATGACCTCTGCCGGTGTTACCAGGGATGACGTGGTACAGATAGCCTTTGGCTACGGTCTCTTTACCGGTGCTTTTGGTCTCCATTACGGTTCCGAGACCATAGGCGCTTCGGTCATTCCCATGAGTGCGGGCAATACCGAAAAACAGATTATGATCATGCAGGATTATAAGACTACCGCTTTGGTTTCCACCCCTAGCTATGCAATCACAATTGCGTCGCGCATGGAACAGATGGGCATAGACCCGAAATCCCTTTCGCTGAAAGTTGGTCTCTTCGGTTCCGAGCCTTGGTCCGAGGGGATGCGCAAAGAGATCGAGAACCGTCTCTGTCTTCATGCCACGGACAATTACGGCCTGTCGGAGATCATCGGTCCGGGAGTGGCGGGTGACTGTGAATGCAATAATGGCATGCATCTCTACGAAGACGCCTTTATCCCCGAGATAATCGACCCTGATACAGGTGAGGTTCTTCCACGAGGAAGCATTGGTGAACTTGTCCTCACAACACTCACAAAAGAGGCTTTCCCCATGATTCGTTACAGGACGAGAGACATTACCAGTCTGCATTATGAGAAATGTGATTGCGGAAGGACCTTAGTGCGCATGAAAAAAACCATGGGACGCTCGGATGATATGCTGATCATCAAGGGCGTGAACGTTTTCCCGTCCCAGATCGAAGAGATTCTGTTTGCCATTGAGGGTTGCGAGCCTCACTACCAGTTGGTGCTCGAGCGGGAAGGTGATGCGGATGTCCTGATAGTACGCATTGAAGTTACGGAAAATATCTTCTTCGATGAGATGAAGAAACAGAAGTCATTTGTGGAACAGGTGGAAAGGAAGCTTCATTCGGTGCTTGGCGTCAGCGCATCGGTCAAGCTTGTTGAACCAAGCAGTCTGCCTAGACACGAGGGGAAGGCAGTCAGGGTTATCGATAACAGGAAGAGGTAATACCACTCTGAATTGTTTGATGGTGGTTTGAGCACAGTATTTTACCCGATTTGTTGATGACTTTGAAACCTACCAGAATATTGTGTTTCCCGGAATCTTGGGTTTATGACTGATATTCCATATGTTTTATGTTATTTCTGTGGTCTATTTCTACAACACAGCAGAAAATTCGATAACCCGAAAAAACATAAAAAAAGTACTTGACGAAGCAGGCAGGTTTGAGTATGAT
>CAZFCG010000065.1:0-21897 GCA_964517595.1 uncultured Geobacter sp.
ACTGCAAATAGGATCTTGGCATCCTGTGTGCGGATTCAAGTCCAGGTATTTGAACATGTGTCACCGCCGGGGACGGCAAGGGAGGAGCATTATGTCGCAGGAGATGGTGGAGAAGTTTCTTGGCCGCTTGCTGACCGATGACGGTTTTCGCCGCAAGGCGGTGAGGTCTCTGGCCGAGACGTGCCGGGAGGAGGGATACCTTCTGAGCGAGGAAGAACTGGAATCCATCCGTGAGAGGGACCTGGTGCTTCTGGATTGGGTCGCCATACAGTTGGACAAAAATATCAGGCGCTTCCACCGGCCGGTGGACACCGATGGGGGAAAGGCCTGAATGATGTGGAAAAACAGTGATGCGCAAATATACGAAAAAGGGAGTGTGAAAATGAAGCTGAGCCATAAGTTCTTCGTCATGAATGTGTTCGCCATTCTTACGGCGATAGCGGTTACGTCGGCATGGTGCCTCTATGAAATGAAGGGAGAGTTCAAGCGCAAGGCGTCGGTCGACATGGATGCGCGCATGAAGACCTTCCACGAGATGCTGAAAAGCAAGGGGGAGGGACTGACCCTCACGGACGGCAGGCTTGTCCAGGGGGCCTATGTCCTCAACGGCAATTTCGAGCTGCCGGACAAGCTCAAAGCCCTGTTTGGCGGCGCGGCGACCATCTTCATGGGGGATGTCCGTGTCTCAACGAATGTGATGACCCCGGAGGGCGCCCGCGCGGTCGGCACGAAACTGACCGGTCTGGCCTATGACGCGGTAATCAGGGAAGGCAAAACCTTCCGGGGGGAAGCTGATATTCTCGGGGTTCCCTATTTCACCGCCTATGATCCGCTGAAAAACGCGGCGGGCGAAGTGATTGGCGTCCTTTACGTGGGAGAGAAGCAGAGTGAATACCTGGCTGTCTACGACACGATGAAATACGCCGTTCTCATCGTGGCGCTCGTTCTTGCCGCCGCATTGTCGGGCCTGACCTTCTTCATGGTGCGCAAGGCCCTCCGGCCCCTGGGGCGGATGGTCGTCATGATGAGGGATATCGCCCAGGGCGAAGGAGACCTTACCGCTCGTCTGAACATCGAGGCAAAGGATGAAATCGGGGAAGCGGCCGACTGCTTCAACCGCTTTGTCGACAAGCTGCACGATGTGATGAGCAGTGTCTCCGGCAGCGCCCATCAGGTGGCCCAGGCGGCCGCGGCCCTGAATGACAACGTCGAGCGCATCTCGTCGGGAACGCAGGAGGTTGCTTCGCAGACAACGTCGGTGGCAACCGCCGGAGAGGAGATGTCGGCCACCGCGACTGAGATCGCGGGCAACTGCCTCACGGCCGCGGAAGGCGCCAATCAGGCATCGGAAACGGCCAATGAGGGGGCGGTCATAGTCAGGGAGACCATAACAGTCATGAACCGCATAGCGGAAAGGGTGCGTGAATCGGCCCATACGGTGGAAAACCTCGGCGCCAGGAGCGACCAGATTGGCGAGATCGTGCGCACCATCGAGGATATCGCGGATCAGACCAACCTCCTTGCACTGAACGCGGCCATCGAAGCGGCCAGGGCGGGCGAGATGGGGCGCGGTTTCGCCGTTGTCGCCGATGAAGTCCGGGCGCTGGCGGAACGGACGACCTCCGCGACCAGGGAGATCGGCGCCATGATCAAGACGATCCAGCAGGAGACCGGCGAGGCGGTGGCTTCCATGCACAAGGGCGTGGACGAGGTGGAGCAGGGGACCATGGATGCCTCCAGGTCCGGAGAGGCGCTGGAGGGGATACTCGGGAAGATCGATACGCTGAATACCCAGATCGGGCAGATTGCCACCGCGGCGGAACAGCAGACGGCGACCACCAGTGAGATATCCCACAACATCCACGGGATCACGGAAATAATCAACCAGACGGCGGAAGGGACCCGGGAGACGGCGGCCGCAGCCACACAGCTTGAAGGCCTGGCGGATCAGCTCCATGAGATGGTCGGCAGGTTCAGGCTGGCCTCCTGAGAAAGGGGGCGTTCAGGGGCGCCTGGATGCAAAAGACCCCGGATGGAGTATCACTGGAACCATTATTATGGACGGGAGACGGGAACGGAGAACACACGTGCGAATCGGTCGAATCAGCAAATTGATCACATACGCGGTCCTTGTCTTGTCATCCGTGACCCTGGGCGCGATCCTGTGCCTGCGTCATCCTGTAAAGACGCAGGCTTTGGCCGGGAGCGTCGTGATTGCCTCGCCGGAGGACCAGGCCGGTCAGCAGCGCGGATACGGCATGGCATGGCATGCAGCAATGGCCGCGACTGTCTTGAATGCCATGATAATCCTCTTTTCCCTGGTCGTCTTTTTTCAGCGGAGGGTGGTCAATCCCGTCACAGAGCTTCGGGAAAAGGCCGCAAGACTGGCCACCGGCGACAAAACGGTCCGCTTTATCCGTGAGAACGACCAATCCGAGGTGGGAGACCTGGCGCGGTCGCTGGAAGATTTCCGGGTCGCCGGGGAGATGCTGGAGACTAAGACCGCTGAGCTCAGGGAGCTCAACGAAGAGCAGAGGGCAATTTTCGATTCCGCCACTATGGGGATCGTTCTGATGAAGGATCTGGTTATCGTAAGGTGCAACCGCAGGATGGAGGAGCTGTTCGGGTACGGGCCGGGTGAGCTGGAGGGGAAGACGACCCGCTGCTGGTATGAGGACGAGGAAAGCTACCTTGACTCCATCCGTGATCTGCAACACCAACTGTCGGAGTCGGGCTGTCACCGGAAGGAACGCCGTCTTGTCAGAAAAGACGGTTCATCATTCTGGGCCAGGGGAAAAGGGCGGCTGCTGAACAGGGACGACCCTGCTCTCGGCATGGTGGGGATAATCGATGATATTACCATGGAGCGGGAGGCGGCCGAGGCCATAGGCAGGGCAAAGGAAGAGGCTGAGGAGGCGAACCGGCTCAAGTCCCGCCTGGTGGCCAACATGAGCCATGAAATGTTGACACCCCTGAACGCGATCCTGGGGCTCACCCATCTGGCGCTGAAGAGTGACGACCTGTCGCGAAGCCGCGATTTTCTCCTGAAGATCCGGGAATCCGGACGCTATCTGCTTGGAGTCATCAATAATATATTCGACTTTTCAGGGACTGAGTCAGGGAGAATCGCCCTGGAGACGGAGGAATTCGACCTGGAGGAGCTTGTCTGCCGGATAGCGAAAGACCTGAATGAGAAGGCGGTATGCAAGGGACTGGAGTTCGTTATCAATATCGCCTCCGACGTGCCCCGCTATCTCGTCGGCGACCCTTTGCGCATCGGCCAGATACTCCTGAATTTCGGAGCGAACGCCGTCAAGTTCACGGAACATGGGGAAATCTGCCTCGGCGCGCGGGTTCTGGAGCGTGGCGGGGAGGATGCGCTTATCTGTTTCACGGTGAGGGACACCGGAATAGGCCTCACCAAGGAGGAGCTTGGAAGACTGTTCAGCGGCTTTCATCAGGCGGACATGTCAGATACGCGCCGGTACGGAGGCGCCGGGCTCGGCCTGGCCATCAGCAAGAAGCTGGCGGACCTGATGGGAGGCGGGATAGGGGCCGAGAGCGAGTACGGCAAGGGGAGCGTCTTCTGGTTCAGCGCGCGCCTGGGAATTGGCAAGGGAGAGACGGCCTCCCTCATCCCTTCTCTGGATCTGCGCGGCTGCCGGGTCCTGGTGGTGGATGACAACGAGAGCGCTCGCGCCGCCCTGTGCGACATGCTCCGCTCCATGATGTTCAATGTGGAGGATGCTCCTTCCGGGACACTGGCGCTGCGGCAGGCGGAGCAGGCCCTCAGTCTGGAGCGGCCGTATCAGGCCGTGTTGATCGACCGGGGGATGCCCGGCATGGACGGCATTGAAACGGCGGCGCGTATCCGCTCTCTGAGTCCCGGTTCGCCTCCGGGGATTATCCTCATGAAAGGCGCCGGGGACAACGGGCGCCCTTATGAAGGAGACGGCGCGGATGACATGGAGATACTGACGAAGCCGGTTCCGCCCTCGGTCCTTTTCGATACAATCATCCGCGCGCTGAGCCGTTTGGCCGGGCGCGACAGAGAATTCACGGCGGCTCATTCGGCGCTGGAAGGTCGATTGAAGACCATTGCCGGGGCGCGCATTCTGCTGGTGGAGGACAACGAGATAAACCGCGAGGTGGCCGTGGAGCTGCTGAGGGGCGCCGGTTTGCGCGCGGACACGGCCGACAACGGCCGGGAGGCGCTGGGGATGCTCAATGGGTCCGGCTATGAACTTGTGCTGATGGATATGCAGATGCCGGTAATGGACGGCGTCACGGCAACCAGGGCCATCCGCGCCAACCCCTTGTGGAAGGATATTCCAGTTATCGCCATGACGGCGAACGTTATGCCGTCTTACCGGGAAGAATGCCGTGCGGCGGGCATGAACGATTTTATCCCCAAGCCCATCGACCCATCCCTTTTGTGGTCGGCGTTGCTCAAGTGGATTCCGCCGCGCAAAGGGGACGCCGAGGGTCCGTCTCTCCCGGAGTCTCCGGACGCCTCGCTTCCCCTGGCCTTCGACGGGATCGACACCGCCCTCGGTTTGCGCCTGTTGCTGGACAACCGGGATCTGTATATTGCAATCCTGAGAAAATTCCTCCTCAACCACGAGGAAACGGCGGCGGAGATCCGCCATGCCCTGGATGTCGGTGACCTGGGGACCGCCGGACGTATTGCCCATACCATGAAAGGGGTGGCCGGCAATATCGGCGCGATGAATCTGCACTCCCTTTCCGCGGAGCTGGAACGCGGGATCCGCAACGGGGCCGCCCCGGAGGAAGTGGAAAGGCGCATGATGTTGTTCCGGGAGGCCCTTGACGCCCTTGTCCGCGAACTGAGGATGAAGCTTCCCCAGGAGGATGCGCCGGAACCGGTTCAGGTCGATGGAGAGGCGCTGGAGGTCATATGCTGTTTTCTGGCGGAGCTCCTGAAACAGGATGACGCCGAGGCCGTTGAGCTGTTCGGGGAAAACGAGAATCTCCTGCGCGCCGCTTTTCCTGAGGAATTCGGGCGCCTGGAGAAGGCCATCAGGAGATTTGATTTCGATGTGGCGCTGGCGACGCTGGAGAATGCCCGGTCAGTAACCGTCTCCGGCGCGGCCCATTCCGGATAACGGGTTTGAAAGAGGTTAACGGATAATGTCCATAGAAAGACCCACGATACTTGTTGTTGACGACACCCCCGACAACCTTTCCATCATGTCCGCCATGCTCAGGAACGACTACCGGGTAAAGGTGGCCAACTGTGGCGAGAAGGCCCTGCGCATCGCCAGGTCGGAACCTCTGCCTGACCTGATCCTGCTGGATATCATGATGCCGGTCATGGATGGCTACGAGGTATGCTTCCGGCTCAAGGCCGATGTCCTGACCCACGGCATTCCGGTAGTATTTCTCACCGCGCGGACCGAGGTGGAGGACGAGAAGAAGGGCCTGGATCTGGGCGCGGTGGACTATATCAGCAAGCCGGTAAGCCCTCCCATAGTCCTGTCTAGGGTCAGGAACCACCTCAATCTGAAGGCGGCTGCCGATTTTCTGCGGGACAAGAATGAATTCCTGGAACTGGAGGTGGACAGGCGGACTCGCGAGGTGCAGGCCATCCAGGAGGTGACCATCCTTACCCTGGCGTCACTGGCGGAAACCCGCGACACTGATACCGGCAACCATCTGCGGCGGACCCAGATGTACGTGAGGGCCCTGGCCGGGAGGCTCAAGAATCATCCGCGCTTCAGGGAATTTCTTACCGGCGAAAACATCACGATGCTGTTCAAATCCGCGCCCCTTCATGATATCGGCAAGGTCGGGATTCCTGACCGCATCCTGCTGAAGCCGGGCAGACTGACTCCGGATGAGTTCGAGATCATGAAAACCCATACCACCCTGGGCCGCAACGCCATCGCGCACGCGGAACGTTCCCTTGGAAACAAGGTGGATTTTCTGCGCATAGCCAAGGAAATAGCCCTGTCGCACCAGGAGAAATGGGACGGGAGCGGTTATCCGGAAGGACTGGCCGGGGACGCCATTCCCATCTCGGCGCGCCTGATGGCGGTGGCGGACAACTACGACGCGCTGATAACCAACCGCGTCTACCGCAAGGCCATGCCCCATGAAAAGGCGGCCGAGATAATCATCCAGGGGAGGGGCGCCCACTTTGATCCGGATATCGTTGATGCCTTCATCGGCCTTCAGGACGAGTTCCGCTCCATTGCGCGTCGTTATTCCGATGAGGAAGAGGAGCAGTAATCCCGAATCCGGAGTGGGCCTTCAACCGTAGAGATAGCGGGCCTTGAGGGCCATGATTCTTCCGCAGGCCTGATTGATCCGCTTCTCGTCCATGCGTCCCGCTGCAACCATCTTCATCAGCATCTCTATGGTCCTCGGCGCCGTATCCGGGTCGTACAGCTTGTCGTTGGCCACCACCAGGATGTCCACTCCCGCGTTGATGGCCTTTTCCACGGCGGTCTCGTAGCTGTAGTGGTTGACGATGGCGGCCATGTTCAGGTCGTCGCTGAGCACCACGCCGTCAAAACCCAGTTCCCCGCGCAGAATACCGTCGATGGTCGCCCTGGAGAGGGTGGCGGGATAATCCCCGTCCAGGCGGGAGTTGAAGGTGTGGGCCGTCATCACCATGTCGCACAGGCCCTGTTCGATGAGCCGGCGGTAGGGGATCAGTTCATCCCTGGTCCAGTATGCCGTGACATCCACCAGGCCGAGATGGGAGTCGTCCCGCGAGCTGCCGTGGCCGGGAAAGTGTTTCAGGCAGGTGGCTATCCCCCGCTCCCGGTGCCCCTTCACGAATTCCGCGGCATGGGCGGCGACCCGTTCCGCGTCGGCGGAAAAACTCCTTTCCTTCAGGGCGATGATCGGGTTTGCCGGGTTGCTGTTCAGGTCCACAACCGGCGCCAGGTTGAGGGTGAAGCCATATTCCTTGAGGGTGGAGGCCATCTCTTCGGAATGGGAGCGGGTCAGCTCCAGGTCGTCCTTGTTTCCCAGATATCCGGCCGAAAGGGATGGCGGGAAGCCGTAACGCTCCTTCAGGCGGGTGACGATGCCCCCCTCCTGGTCCACGGATATCAAAAGCGGAATACCGGCATAGGAGTTGAGGCGCCGGGTCAGGGATTTCAGTTGCGCCGGTCCGGTGATATTGCGGTTCGTGACCTGGAGGTCGCTGTTGTTGTCGAACAGGACTACTCCGCCTATGCCGTAATCGCGTATGGCGACGGCGACCGGGCTGTCTTCCGGGGCGGTCTCCCCGGTGAACCCAAGCATCAGCATCTGGGCGATCCTGCGTTCCAGAGGCCACTCCAGCCATTCCCCGGCGGGGCGCGCAACGGCCCGGCGCGATGTGGCGCACGCGGCCAGGAGACCGGGGAAGATGAGGGCCGCTCCGGCCAGGGCGGAGCATTTCAGGAAACGTCGTCTTTCCGGCGAAAAGGGCGAACGCACGGATGTACCTCCTTCGATGATGATCCCCGGCGGCGGGGCTTTTCCCGCCATGCCGCGGAAAAAAACATCCTACCACGTAATCCCGCCTTCCTTTCCAATAAAAATCTTCCTCCCGCGCGGAAATCTGTTTTCAAAAAGGGCCTGTGACTGGTAAGCTGTAGCAATCGCTGTACTTGAAAAGGAGGCGCGCCATGTCCGTCAAAGTCTGTTTCGCCGATATGAGGGCGGGGACAAAGGAGAATCTTTTCGACAAGATCGGCAGGCTTATGCGAGGTTGCGGGCTGGAGGAGAGGATCTGTCCCGGCGACCTCACGGCGATCAAGATGCACTTCGGGGAAAAGGGAAACCACGCCTTTGTCCGGCCGATCTTCATCAGAAGGGTGGTGGAAGAGCTCAAGGGGCGAGGCGCAAAACCCTTTCTCACCGATTCCTCCACCCTCTATCCCGGGGCCAGGAAGGAGGCCGTGTCCGGCCTGACGAACGCGGTGGAGAACGGTTTCGCCTATGCCGTGGTCGGCGCGCCCCTCATCATGTGCGACGGTCTTCGGGGACATACGGCGGTGGACGTGCCCATCGAGGGTGAGCTGTTTCGCGCGGTCTCCATCGGCGCGGAGATTGTGGAGGCGGACGCCATGGTGGTGGTGTCCCACTTCAAGTGCCACGAGCTGACCGGTTTCGGCGGCGCCCTGAAAAACCTGGGTATGGGATGCGCCAGCCGGAGCGGCAAGCTGCTGCAGCATTCCGCGGTGGCGCCGAACGTGGCCGAACAGTTGTGCACTGGATGCGGCCTCTGCCTGGATGCGTGTGCCCATGGCGCCATCAGCGTTCGTGAGGGAAAGTCGCTCATAGACCCCGTAAAGTGCGCCGGTTGCGGCCGCTGCATCAGCGTCTGTCCGGTCAAGGCGGTGAAGGTGCGCTGGGACAAGGACGCACCCCTGGTGATGAAGAAGATGTGCGAATTCGCCCTGGGCGCGGTACAGGGGAAGCGGGAAAAATCCATCTACCTTAACTTCATCACCCAGGTATCGCCGGCCTGCGACTGCTATGGCCACGCGGACGCGCCCATCGTGAACGACATCGGCATCTGCGCCTCCACCGACCCGGTTGCGGTGGACCAGGCCTGCGCCGATCTGGTTAACGCGGCGCCGGGGAACCGGGACACAGCCCTGAAGAGCGGTTTCGAGCCGGGTGGGGACAAGTTCCGCGGGGTGTCGCCCGACATCGACTGGGAGGTCCAGTTGCGGCACGCTGAGAAGATAGGCCTGGGGACCAGGGGATACGAGCTGGAGAGGATCTGACGCTATTTCCCTTGCCATAAGGCCGCTTCCGGATAGAATTTCGGCGGAGGATGCCTCCAACCGCCGAATCCGGGATCAAACATAAGGAGCGCCATCATGAATGTCGTGGAGAAATATCTGCAGGCCCTTGAAGCCGCGGTCGAAGTGAAGGACAAAGAGGTCATCGTCATGCTGGAACCCTTTGCCACTCATCTGTACAAGGAGATCCACAACCGGACCGAAAAAGCCTCCGACGAAGAGCGCGCATCCTGGGAACGGGCGCTCAGGCGCATCAAGGATGTGATCGCGGGCATTGCCAAGGCGAGTCCCGAGATCTGGTAGGGATCTCCCTTCTTTTCCGGGGGTGCGCTGTGAAATACTATCCCATCAATATCGAGATCCGCGGCAGGAGCGTCACCATCGTCGGCGGCGGGGCCGTGGCGGAGCGCAAGTGCCGGACCCTGCTGGACGCGGGGGCCAGGGTCAGGGTCATCGCTCCCACCCTGTCCAGGGGCTTACGGGGATTGGCGGAAAAAGGCATGATCGAACATCTGGCTAGGGAGTACCGGCCCGGCGATCTGGCTGGTTCCTTTCTGGTATTCGCCGCCACCGGCAGGCGCGGAGTCAGCATGGCGGTGGCCGATGAGGCCGCTGAATGGCGCATCCCGGCCAACATTGCCGACATGCCCGAACGAAGCGACTTCACCACGCCTTCTTCCGTTGCCAGTGGCGATCTCCTCCTGACTGTATCCACCGGCGGAAAGTGTCCCGCCCTTGCCAGGGAAATCAGCGGGGAGTTGCGGGAGCGGTACGGCGAGGAATACGCCGTGACGCTCCAGGTATTAGGCGCCGTCCGAGAACGTCTCCTGGCGATGAAAATGGGCTGTCACGCCACCAGGGAGATCCTCGGCTCCCTGATTTCGCGAGGCCTTCCGTCCCTTTTGCGCAACGGCGCCGCCGATGAGGTCGATCGGCTCATGCGGGAGGTGGCGGGTCCCGGATTCAGTCTAGGCGAACTGGGGGTGGAGAGAAGGGATATGCCATGAGCGCCACGCTTTTTAACGCCGCGCTGGCCCTTTACGGCCTCGCCACCCTTTGCTACCTGGTCTTCTTCGTCCGTCCGGCCGTGATGATGGGGCGTATCTGCCGCTGGGCGCTGGGCGCGGGATTCGCGTGCCATTGTCTCTACACCTTCCACCGCTATTTCGCGTCGGGACATACGCCCATCACGAATCCCCATGAGTCGCTCTCCTTTTTCAGCCTGGCCGTGGCGGGGGCCTTTCTCGCCTTCCAGTGGAGATACCGGGCCGTCATACTCGGCGCCTTCGTCATGCCGGTGGCGTTTCTCATGATCCTGGCTGCCGCCTTCTTTCCGTCGACGGTCGGCCCCCTGAATCCGGCCCTGAAAAGCGGCTGGCTGATAATCCATGCCGCGGGCGCGTTCTCCGCCTACGCCGTATTCGCCGTGGCCTTCTGCGCGGGGGTGATGTACCTCCTCCAGGAACACTACCTGAAAAGGAAGATACTGGGGGCCATGTTCCATCGCCTTCCCTCCCTGGATACTCTGGACGACATCAACTATCGCTGTCTGGCCGTCGGCTTTCCCCTGTTGACGGCGGCCATCATCTCCGGGGCCATCTGGGCAAAGGCCGTGTGGGGGGAATACTGGAGCTGGGAGCCGAAGCAGACCTGGTCTCTCATCACCTGGTTCGTCTACGCGGCCCTCCTCCACGGCAGGCTGACCACCGGATGGCGCGGCAGGAGGGCCGCGATCCTGGCCATTGCCGGTTTCTGCGTGATCCTCTTCACTTATCTCGGCGTCAACCTTCTGCTGCCGGGACACCACGGCAACAGGTAGCTGGAATACATGAATATCATCGTTGTGGGACTCTCCCATCATACGGCCCCCCTGGAAATCAGGGAGAAGCTGGCCTTTTCCTCCAACGGCATCGAATTACCCCTCCGTGAACTGACCTCGCTTCCGGATATCACCGAGGGGGTTATCGTTTCCACCTGCAACCGCGTCGAGGTGTATGCCGTCACCCGCGATATGGCCGCCGGCATCGCGCGCGTCAAGCGGTTCCTGGCAGGCCGTCGCGGGATCCCCTTTTCCAGCCTGGAACCCCATTTCTACGGTTATCACGGAGAAAAGGCCGTCCGGCATGTGTTCCGGGTGGCGTCCAGCCTGGATTCCCTTGTGATTGGCGAGCCGCAGATCCTGGGGCAGGTCAAGGCGGCCTACGGCTATGCCGCTGAATACGGCGCATCCGGCCTGATCCTGAACCGGCTCCTGCACAAGGCCTTTTCAGTGGCCAAGCGCATACGCACAGAGACCCGCATCGCTTCCTCGGCGGTATCCGTCGCCTTTGCCGCCGTGGAGCTGGCCAGGAAGATCTTTGACGACCTTGCCGGCAAGACCGTGCTTCTCGTGGGGACCGGGGAGATGGGCGAGCTGGCGGCGAGGCATTTCGTAACCGCCGGCGCCGGCGAGGTGATGGTGGCCAACCGCACCTTTGAACGGGCGGAACGTCTCGCAACGGAGTTTTCCGGCCGGCCGGTCCGTTTCGATGACCTTTCGGATCACCTCCACAAGGCCGACATCATCCTCTCCACCACCGGCGCCCCCCGCTACATCATCGGTCCGGCTGCCGTGTCTGAGGCGCTCCGCCGCCGCAAACAGCGGCCCATGTTCTTTATCGACATCGCGGTGCCCCGGGATATCGACCCGGCGGTGAATGATCTGGAGAACGTCTACCTGTACAACACCGACGACCTGCGGGGGGTGGTGGAATCCAATCTGGAGCAGCGCGCCAGGGAAGCCGAAAAAGCCGAGGAGATCGTCACCGATGAAACAGGGCATTTCCTCGCCTGGCTTTCTTCCCTGGAGGTGGTGCCGACCATTGTCGCCCTCCGCTCCCGCTTCGAGGAGATCGTGCGCGCGGAAGCCCGGCGTACCCTGACCGCCTGGAAAGACCCATCGCCGGAGCAGGAGAGACGTCTCGACGCCATGACATCGGCCATAATCTCCAAGCTGCTCCACACCCCCATCAGCGTCCTGAAGCATACCGGCCAGGGAGGGAGAATCGATCTCTACCTGGACGCGCTGCAAAGCCTGTTTGATCTTTCTCCGGAGAGGGCGGAAGGGGATGGGGAGGAGTGAAAAGTGAAAGGTGAAAAGTGAAAAGTGATGAGTGATGAGTGATGGGTGAAAGGGTGAAAGTTATTGGTTTGGGAGGGTTTTTTGGTGAGTCGGAGAATGGCTTTGAGATCTTTGAAAATCGGTACCAGGGGGAGCCCGCTTGCCCTTTGGCAGGCCGGGTGGGTACGTGACCGTCTCGTCGAACGGTATCCCCAGTGCGCGGTCTCCATGGTGAAGATAACGACCAGCGGAGACCGCATCCTTGATGTGCCCCTGGCCCGGGTGGGCGGAAAGGGGCTCTTTGTCAAGGAGATCGAGGAGGAGATGCTCCGGGGCGGGATCGACCTGGCCGTGCACAGCATGAAGGATGTGCCGGCTGAATTCCCGGACGGCCTGGGGCTTGCCTGTGTCACGGAACGGGAAGACCCCCGGGCTGCCCTGGTTTCCAACGGCGTTCCCTTCGCGGCTCTGCCGCGCGGCGCCCGCATCGGCACCAGCGCCCTTCGCCGCCAGGCGCAACTGCTGGCCATCCGTCCGGACCTGGAGATGGTGATGATTCGCGGCAATGTGGAGACCCGGCTTGGCAAGATGGAAAAGGAGAATCTGGATGGGGTTGTCCTGGCCGCGGCGGGCCTGAGGCGTCTCGGCTTCGCCGGGCTGGTAACGGAATATCTGCCCGTGGAGATATCGCTTCCAGCCACAGGACAGGGGGCTCTGGGAATAGAGTGCCGCATGGACGACAGGGCAGTCATGGATGCGGTTTCCTTTCTCAACGACCCGGCCACGGCATGCTGTGTGGGGGCGGAAAGGGCGTTTCTCGGGCGCTGCCAGGGCGGCTGCCAGGTTCCTATAGCCGCCCACGGACAACTGGTCGGCGACGAGCTGCGTCTGTCGGCCTTCATCGGCTCATTGGATGGCGGGAGATCCGCGCGGGGAGCTATCGCCGGCCCGGCGGAGTCCTTTGCCGCGCTGGGCTTTGAGCTTGCCGACAGGCTGCTGGAGGATGGGGGCAGGGAGATACTTCGTGAGGTGTATGAGGGTGGTGGTGAAAAGTGAAAAGTTAAAAGTGAAAAGTGGTGAGTGATTTGTTTGGTGTCGGGATGAAGCTTTCCTGCTCTTTTTGGGCAGGCAATACGGCGTATTTTCCCCCTTTAGGCAGGGGGATTCTACCATTTTATTGAAAATCAGCGGATACAGTGCACATGGAACCTGAAAAAAACGGATATGTCTACCTCATAGGCGCCGGTCCCGGCGACCCCGGCCTGATCACTGTCAGGGGGAGGGAGTGCATCTCCCTTGCTGATGTGGTCATCTATGACTACTTGGCCCATCCCGGGCTTTTGGAATTCGCCGGGCCCGGGGCCGAGCTGATATATGCCGGCAAGATCGGCGGGGCGCACAACCGGGAACAGGGGCAGATCAACGACATGCTGGTGGAAAAGGCCCTGGCTGGCAAGGTTGTGGCGCGCCTCAAGGGAGGCGACCCGTTCATCTTCGGCCGGGGAGGGGAGGAGTGCGAGGTCCTGGCTGCCGCGGGCATCCCCTTCGAGGTCGTGCCCGGGGTCACGGCGGGTTCCGGCGCCACCGCATATGCGGGGATCCCGCTGACGCACCGGGACTTTACCACCTCGGTTACCTTCGTTACCGGCCATGAGAGCCCGGCCAGGGAGGTCTCGGGCATTGACTGGCCATGTCTCGGCCGGGGCAACGGCACCCTTGTCTTCTACATGGGAATGAAAAACCTGGCCGGGATAACGGAGAATCTGATGGCCCACGGCAGACCGGCGGATACCC
The DNA here is from genome assembly GCA_964517595.1 of uncultured Geobacter sp. Taxonomy (GTDB): domain Bacteria; phylum Desulfobacterota; class Desulfuromonadia; order Geobacterales; family Geobacteraceae; genus RPRC01. The sequence continues at coordinate 13,666 of CAZFCG010000065.1, forward strand.
CCGTGGCACTGATCCGCTGGGGGACCCGCCCGGAGCAGGAGGTGCTGGTCGGCACGCTGGCGGACATCGGCGAGCGTGCGCGAAAGGCCGTTTTCAGGGCGCCGGCCATCACCGTGGTGGGGGATGTGGTGCGTCTGCGGGACAGGCTCCGCTGGTTTGACACCCGGCCCCTGTTCGGCGTGGGAATACTTGTAACCCGCGCAACGGATCAGGCCGGCGCCTTCTCCCGCATCCTGCGCGGGTATGGCGCCCGGGTCGTTGAATGCCCGGCCATCGCCGTGACACGGCCCGAAGATTTCACCGGACTGGACGAGGCGATCCGTTCCCTGTCCGGTTTTGACTGGGTGGTCCTGACCTCGGCCAACGGGGTGAAGGCCTTCTTCGACCGCCTGTATCACCTGGGGTTCGACAGCCGCGCCCTGGGATCATGCCGGGCGGCCGTGGTCGGCCCCGGAACGGCAGAGGCCCTGGCGGCCCACGGCATAAGGCCTGACCTGATCCCCGGGGGATATCGCGCCGAGGGGGTGGTGGAGGCCTTCGCGGCGCTGGACACGCTCGGGAAAAGATGCCTCTGGCCCAGGGGGGACCGGGCGCGGGACGTCATCAGACTTGGGCTGGAGAAGCTGGGGATGGAGGTGGAGGCGCCGGTCGCCTACCGCACCGTGATGCCCGATTCCTTTCCACCGGATGCCCTTGTGGCGCTGGAGGAGAAGCGAATCCAATGCATTTCCTTCACCTCCTCATCCACGGTTTCGAACCTGGCGACCCTGGTGGGCGAAAACCGCCTCCTCCATCTGCTGGAAGGGGTGGCGGTCGCCTCCATCGGTCCCATCACCTCGGATGCCTGCCGCGACCTGGGGTTGAGGGTGGATATGGAGCCCCACGACTCCACCATCAAGGCCCTGGCCGGAGAAATCGCCTCTTTTTTCTCCTCCCGAAGGGACTGACCCCCGATTGCGCCGGGGTGTGCGGGGTGGTAGACTGTGCTCCATGCCAATCATTCATGAACCCGGTCTGGTGATGGAACCGGCCCGGAAAGGGAACTGGTTCGACCGCAACTGGAAGTGGTTCGTTCCCCTTGCCTGTCTGTGGGGGATTGCCGTTGTCGGCGCTTTCTGCCTGGTCGTCGTCTATTTCGCGTTCGGACTCATGAAGACGAACGACGCCTACCGGGAGGCCCTGGCCAGGGCCAAGGTCAGCCCGGCCGTCATCCGCGCCCTGGGCGCCCCTGTGCGGGAAGGGCTGTTTGTCTCCGGCTCGGTGCAGGTAAGCGGACCTTCCGGGAGAGCGGAATTGGCAATTCCCGTGTCCGGGCCGAAGGGGAAGGGGACGATATTCGTATCGGCGCGCAAATCGGCGGGGCGCTGGACCTTTTCCACAATCCAGGTGGAGGTTGATGAAACCAAGGAGAGGATCGACCTCCTTGCTCCGGGCGAGCCCCGCATTCCCGGCGGGGAAACTCCGCGAAAGGGGCGTGAGCTGGTTATATGAAACGCGGGGAACCGGGCTGCAATGAGCCGTTGGGTATCCCGCGTTTTAATTTGGCGCATGTCAGTCATTCCATGGGTTCGGTACCCCAATATCGCAAAGGAGAACGTTATGGAAAGCCGTGTCATAATCCTTGCCGCGCTGCTGCCATTATTGCTGCTTGCCGCCTGCTCCGGTTCGGGAGACGGGGAATCGTCCAACAGGAAGACCTACACTCTGGATTCCGCGGCGTCAGGGGTGATTGAAACCATAAACAACATCGTCAACATGACCATTGTGTCCAAAGACCCCAATGACCTTAAGGCGGAATACAGGGCGGGATTCATCCAGGGGAAGCTGCAGGGAAAAACCATCATTTCCGCCAGGGACAATTCATGGGACCACGCCTATCTCCTGGACCCTTCCCATACCTTTCCGAAGCAGCATGGTCCCACCAGGGCCGAGCTTGATGAGGCGGGCCGTGTCCTGACGGCCAACTATGGCGCTTTTCTGGAATACCTGCGCAATCCGGCTGTCGGCGCCGTTACCGCGCACCGCCTGAAGAGGCTCCTTTTCCGCATGCTGGGCATCTACCACGGCACCGTTCTCGACAAGCCCGAAAGCCTCGACTTTTCAGGGGGATGGCTTCCGGACACCAATTATCTCAAGGTCCGGGAGCTGGTCCTGGGGTATGAAACCGCCGGTCTCACCTTCCTGGACGTCTATTTTCTGAATGCCTACAGCGACCTGATGGACACCATATCCTTTTCGCCGGAACTGGCGGCGGGAGGGGTGAGGCCCGGCGACCATCCGGACAAGTGCTCCGCATTCCTGAAACGCGTCGGAAGCGAGGTCATCCTTACCCACAATACCTGGCAGGGGTTTCTTTCCCAGAGCATGGTCCAGACCCTGGCGGTGAACGGTGACATGGTTACCATGAACGCCACCAACCCCGGACTTATCGGTTCCTGCACCGACTTCGGTTTCAACAACAAGGGGATGCTGTTCAACGAGACTACGCATCGGGCGTCCAAGGGAGAGGTGAATCCCACGGGTATATGGATATTCTGGCGGGCGACCCTGGCCGAACAGTTTTCAGCCTCCGTCGATGACTTCTTCGACGCCATCTCCCTGGACAACACCGGCACCTATCTGAACGGCTACATGCTGGCGGACGCCAAGACCGGGGAGACCGGGTTGGTGGAGATGTCCTACCGCTGCTTCGTCTACTATCGTTCAACTGGCGGCCCTTACGCGGTAACCAGCAGGTCGCTGGACGGCAGGCCGTGCTCCACCGATTATGACCGGGAAATGGTCACCTCCGATTATCTGATGGGGATCAACTTTCCCGCTTCTCTTCAGGTGCGGACGGACCTCCAGTCCACGGACAACCGTCCGGCGCGCCGGCGGCAGTTCAAGGAACTGCTGCCCGGCGTGAAGGACGTGGCGGACGCCATGAATGTCATAACCTACACCGATCCGGCCAACCCTCTCTCCATATTCGGGCGCTGGGACCTGGGCTATGGAGAAACCTCCTATCCCAAGCAGATTCCCGATGGTTCCATCGATTCCAAGGTGGCCACCACGGAAATGGTCCGCTCCTTTTCACGGCTTTCCGGAGCCCTGGACACATCTTCCCCGAACAAGGGGTTCTGGATGCTGTACGGGACCCCCAGGGTGAACGGAAAGCCCTTCATCTGGAGCGAATCGTCATGGAAATGGCAGACATTGCGTGACGTGCCCGACAGGCTCGACGGCAGCTTTACGCTGATGCCGCTCTATCTGCGGTAGGAGGGGGAATTTGAGGATATCAATAGCTCTACGGTTCTTTATCCCGCACGTGGCAAAATATTATTCAAATTCCTCAAATTCTTCCGCGGAATAAAAAAGATGCGCTTCTTTTATCTGTTCTTTATCGAGGCTATCATTCAGTATGGATTCTTCAGCTTTTTTTCTGAATAACTTTGCCCGATCTTCAAGATCATTAAGTTTTTCTACAAGACCGTTTTCCTCTATGGTTGTTTTCACAGCGCGGAACAGGTCTTCACTCCCATAGACCAGCATGCCCTCCTGGAGAATTTTGATGGCAACCATGTGTTTGAAATCATCGAAGCGGGCTTGATCCCTGATGAGCGCCAGCCTTTTTATTTTATAATCAACCTCTTCGTTTAGGGAGGGATCAATAAGCATTCTGTACTTTTTCCGGTATATGATCTCATCAAGTCTGCTGATTGAACTATCCGGCAGGGCATCGTCAACAACGGCAACAAGGTCAATGTCAGAACCCTTTACCAGCTTCCCCGTGCTTTTTTCAGGTCTGGGCACATCGTGCGCCATCTCATAAACAATGTCTCCGGCAATGATAAAGCAGATTTGATGTTGCCGGGACAGATCATCTTCAAATTCCTCCATTATTTCAGAAACCATCCAGCGAGCAAGGCTGAATTTGAAGGCGCTGATCTCGTGAATCCGCTCTGTTACCTCTGCGCATCTTTTTTCAAGTGGTCCGGGATTATCGGCTAGCCCTACAACTGAATAGGTAAGGAACTCTCTCAGGATCGAGGGGGAAAGACGGGCAAACCCTTCAACATGACGGTCGAGCCTCACATATCTTCTGCCCAAAGCGCGAACAAGCAGTTGCGGAGTGGATTTGCATGCCTTCCAGATAAGCAGGCTGTCTTCATTGATTTCCGATAAGATCTCAAACCCCGTACAGGGACCTTTCGTTTTTATGAGGTCGATAATACTGTCCTGCAAGGGGTTAGACATGTTTTATAACCTTTTGGTCTATGTTAAATCTTCAATGATTATCTTTTTCTTGTTCAACGCGCTTTTATTCGATAGCAGGTCCCGTGCGGCTATTTTGTCAAGCACATATATGAGCGTGTCGGCGCTATCGATAAATTTCTGTCCGTAAGAGATAGGCACTTCAGGCGTTACTTTTCCCAGAAGGGACCGGGTAACGGATTCAACTTTTCGCTCGCCGTTTGCAAGCAGCACGACGGTCCTTGCTTTATACACAAGCTCAGAGCCCATTGATATGGCATAATTGGGACAATCTTTTACGGATGGAAAGTGTCCGTCTGCCACTGAGTTTTTAATGGTATTATCGTCAAGCTTGACAAGCATGACCGAACTTCCCCTGAATGGCACTCCTGATTCGTGGAACGCAACATGTCCGCGCCCTCCAACGCCGATTATCTGGAGGTCAATACCGCCGGCTTTTTTGATTTTCCACGCGTATCCGTCAAGTATCTCCTTCTTTATCCACGCGAGATACTTTGAGGTGGATTTTTGTTTAATAGCAATGGATTTTCCAGCATCTGCGCCTTTGTATGACCAATCTCCAGGGTATTTTTCCAGTTCGCTGATTAACGTTTTCTGGTCAATTAACGACCCGAATGGCACGCTTGTCTCAATAAATTTCCTTTTTAAAAGACCGAAAAATTCCTGGATCATGAAATAACAGTAGCTTTCCGGATGAATGACGCGCTGCTGGATATTTTCACCGGGTAGACCGACATACTCGTCAAGATTAAAACTCCTGATGCGGCCGCTGTCGAACTCACCGTTGTTTGCCGCTCGTGCCAGATGTTTATACATGCCGGTTGGCGAATTCCCCGTAGCGAGGCCCAGGACAACCTCTTTCTTTTTCTTCGATAATTCAATAATTTTTTTCTGCACCATATCTGCCGCGACTTTACTCATATGGTCAAAATCATTTGTCACATATACCTTGATCGGCATATTTTCCCTCCATTTATTTAATCATGACCCGGCTTTTTCAAAAATATCAGCCAAGCGCCTTTTTTATCAGATCTGCTATTTCCGTGCAGTATTTTTCTGTTACGCTGTCCGAATGCCGGCAAATATCGCCGAAGGGAGCATCATGGGAACGCCCGCGGACATGGGGCGCTGGATACGGACACTTCTGAGGGGAGAGGGCACCCTGAACAAGGATCAGACGGCGCGCATGACCACTCCTCCGACCGACCGAAGAAGCCGGGAGGGGCATATGCCAAACCGTTGGACAAGATGGAAGGTGGACAATGGGTGGCGCATGTGCTGCATTAAAAATGTCACGCAAGCGACGCATGGTCGGAGCAAGCCAAAGGGACGTAGTTGATTTACGTCTTGATTCTCAACTTATCAACTACGTCACATAACAGGCTTGATTGACTAATGTTTTGACATCTCTTTGACGGGCTTCCAGGTTCCGTCCGGGTCGAAAAGCTTCATCCCCTTCACCAGCCTGTCGGTATGTTTCCCCAGATCTTTTTCATAGATGGTTCCATCCTGGTTGACGATAAAGGTCATGATCCCGGAAGAGCCGTATTGCGCCGGGCGGGCTATCAGAGCAAAACCTCCCGTCATTGCTCCGTTCACGATGTATTGCTTCGCGCCACCGGCGGCATGGCTTCCCTGTCCCGCAAGGGGGCGATAGTAGTAGCCGTTGTAGGGAACCATCCCTTTCTTCTTCCCGGCCGTATAACCCTCCTCGGATGCGGATGCCACCAGCGGGCCGAAGGGGCTCTCTTTTTCTTCCTCCTTCACCTCCCAGTAGAGGCCGTCCCTCTTCCCCTTGGCGCTCATGATCTTTCGGGCGTACTCCCTGGCCCCGTTTGCGCCGAGCTTCATCTCGTAGTACTCGCGCTGTGCATCCACGTAGGCGCGGAGTACGTCCATGGCGCCCAGTTCATTCCTGCCAATCCTGCGGTTGATGATCTCCTCGCGGCCCGCTTTTGTATCAAAAAACCAGGCGTTTCCATCCTTCACCAATGGGATTGGAAAGGAGAATTCCTGGCTGCCGATATGAAGGATGACCACTTCCGGGCTCCGCGGCCGTATGGTGTATGTCTCCTTGAAAGCCTTGAGGAATCTTTCGGCGTCAGCCTTGTCCTCAATCGGATCGCCCGATGAGGTCAGTCCCTTCGCCTCCGGCCCGAAGATAGCCTCTACTTCCTTCCTGTTTTTTGACTCAATTGCTTTCACCAGCGCCTGTACAGCATCATCAGGCGTGGAATAACCCTTTTGCCGCGCCGCAGCGGCGGATGCGGCGAGAGAGGAAAAAACGAAAACCGTTATCAACAGAAAAACCCGCGTCATCAGGCTCAGTGATGAAACCATTTTCATGTTGTGACATTTTGTGAAAAACATCATTCTGACACCTCCTGTATCCGTGGGAGACGGTGACCCGCCCCTCAAGTATCAACGAAAGAAACCGTGAGCGTTTCCTGGAATATGGAGAAACGGCCTACCTGCGGCCTCCGCCGCGTCGCGAGAAACCTCCGCCGCCAAAGGATCGGCCGCCCCCGGTGAAGCTTTGTGAGCGACTCGAAAGGCCCCGTTCGCTGGCTCTCATCTCATGGCTGCCGTTGTTGACTCCTGTGAAGGCGCTCGAACTTTGGCCGCTCCAGGAATATCCCCCCTGCCCGGATCTGCTCTGGCCGGACATCCCCGCGGGCCTTGCGGACTGCTGTGCGCTGCGCCTGTCGGCCCCTTGGCCGGCGTACTGTTGTCTGCCCCCTCCGGGGGCGCCATAGCCGCGGGTCTCCCGCTGCGCGCCCGTGGGCCGGGCGCCGGTCTGGCCATATCGCCGGGCCGTTGCCGAATCGTGGTAGGCGACACCCTGTCGATGGGAGGGGTCGTGCTGCCAGGCGCCGCCGCCATGGTACTGTTTTGCGTACACATTGCGATTGATGTTGTTGTTGATGGTGATGTTCTTGTTTACGTTTACGTTGACATTATTGCCGTGCCAGTTGCAGTTTCCCCACGCGTACCCCCAGGCGGCGCCCACGGCTACACCGGCAGCGAAGGAGAATGCGCTCGCCGCGGCAACGTATCCCGGTGGATAGTAGTAATATGGGGGGTAGGCGGGATAGGGCCAGGCGCCGTACACCACGACCGGGTTGTAGGTCGGAACATAGATCACCTGTGGACTGGCGGGTTGGATAATGATGGTCTCCTTTTCCACTATCACCTTCTGTTCTTTTGTCGTGGTAAGGTTGCCGGCGTCTTTCGCCTTCCGCCGCAGGGCCTGGACCGCCTTCATCACATCAGGCTGCTGGGAGAGGAAGGCGTTTCCCAGTTTATTGGTCCACTCCAGCTTGTCGCTCATCATGGCGAGGACCTGGGGGAAATTGACCAGGGATTTGACGCTCGGATCCCAGCCCTGTTTTTCCAGGGCGGCTGCCAGGGTGTTTCCCTTCAGGCTGCTGTTCTGTTTCACCCAGCGGTCCGCCTCCACGATCTCAAGGGGGTAGGTGGATGCCATCAGTATCTGTGACAGCACATCGTCGGGGTAGAGGGCGACGGGCGCGAGGATCTGCTCAAGCTCCGCCTGCTGGAACGCAGGTGGCGGCGGTCCGCCTTGTCCCTGGGCCATAATCTCAATGGGAAGCGCCAGAAGACCGATAATCAGACATGAAACCACACGCATGTATGCCTTTGCTTTCTTCATGTGACCTCCTCCATGTCCTCCGGCGCCGGAGCCGCGGCTGATCCCCCTGCCCGGAATACGGAACTAATAGTGATTCTTCATCCTGAACCGCTCGATAGCGCGGCCCGACTCCGTTATAAACGAGCGGATAAACAAAGGTAACCTTACCACCCATTCCATGACGGGGCAACGTGATGCAACAAAAAAAACTGATGTCCCGCTATCCTGTCTTATTCGAAAGCCAAAGAAGCCAAAAGAAGGTAGTAAATAACAGCAGTGTCCGGTTAGGTAATTGCACAGGCCCTAAAACCCTGCCTTAACCCCTC
>CAZFCG010000066.1:0-21620 GCA_964517595.1 uncultured Geobacter sp.
AGTCGACGAACTCCTTGGCCTGGTCCTGCCATGCGCCGCCGAAGTTGCCGGCCAGATGGGAGTATTTCTTGAGGCCGGGATAGCCATGGGCCGGGAGCATCTCGCCATGGGTATAGACGTTGATCCCCTTCCCCTCGGTCTGTTTGAGGAGTTCCTCCAGCATGGGCAGGTCGTGACCGGAGACGAGGATGGCCTTGCCCGCCTTCGTGCCCAGTTGCACGGGGGTCGGGACCGGATGGCCGAAGCGATCGACATGGCCTTCGTTGAGCATTCCCATGACAGTGAGATTGTGTTTGCCGCACTCCATGCAGAGACCCACATAGTCCATCAGTCCCAGGGCCGGGTCGGCGGTGGCGGCCAGGGCCTTGTGGAAGAATGCGTAGACCTCGTCGTTGTGCTTGCCCAGGATCTGACAGTGGTCGGCGTATGCGGCCATCCCCTTCAGGCCGTAGATGAGGATTTCGATGGCGGAGCGGATGTCATCGTTCTCGTGAAGGGCGGGAATGCCGTACTGCTCGCCCTGCTTCACCAGATCGGTCGCGGGCGTCCAGGCGGCCGGGCCTTCGGTGAACTGTCTGGCCTTGATGCCGTTCTCCTTGGTGAAGGCTTCTTCGTAGAGCGTCCGGGCCTTTTCCTTCATTTCAAGGCACTTCCTTATGGTCGCTTCCAGGCGGGCCGGGTCGAAATCCACGTTTGTGACCGTGGCGAAGAGGCCTTCCAGAAGGAAGACGTCCACGGCCTGGTCCTTGACGCCCAGGTTCCGCGCCTTGTCGGCGAAGAAGGCGAGACCTTTGAGGCCGTACAGCAGGTTGTCCTGTAGCGCCGCCACTTCCGGTTTCTTTCCGCACACACCCATTACTTCGCATCCGATACCCTTGGCGGCCTGCTCGCACTGATGACAGAACATTCTTTTTTCCTCCTTTTTGTAGTCTTTCCTTGGAACGCGGGGCTTTATGTCCGAACGTGGTTTTTTCCGCGTGATGGGAAAACTATATCGGAAAAGGAGATGCGCACATTGATGTGCATCAAGTTTTTACAGATAGAACTTTCTCCCGGATAACGGGGCGCTACAGCAACCCCTGGGCCGAGAAGCTGACAAAAGCCCCATCACCGATGATGATGTGGTCCAGGACCTTGACGCCCATCAGCTCCCCGGCGTCCTTCAACCTGCGGGTGATCTCCCGGTCCTCCCGGCTCGGGGCCGGGTCGCCTGACGGGTGGTTGTGCACCAGGATGATAGCCGCCGCGGATTCGCGGACCGCCGGGCTGAAAACCTCTCTTGGATGTACGATGCTCTGGTTGAGGGAGCCTTCGGAGATGCGGACCTCCTTCAGGATCCGGTTCTTGCCGTCCAGAAGAAGCGCCAGGAAGTATTCCTTGCGCCGGTCGCGTAGTGAGTAGTGGTAATGCTGGTAGACCTGCTCCGGGGAGGTGAATCGTTCGCCGTTTGTTAAACGATCCGTGTTCAGGCGTGATGCAATTTCAAGAGACGCCTTTATGGCCGCCGCCTTGGCCGGTCCTGTTCCCTTGACGCGGCAGACTTCGGCCATGGTCGCGCCTGCCAGGGTCCTGAGGCTGCCGAATTCCTGGAGCATGGAACGGCCGATATCCACGGCGCTCTGTTTCGTGGCCGGGTTTCCGGTGCGGATTATGAGGGCCAGCAGTTCAGCTTCGGTGAGGGTCTCGGCCCCCTGTTTCATCAGTTTTTCCCGGGGACGCTCGTCCTCGGGCCATCCCTTGATCCCTCCGCCCATGATTTCCCTCCGTGTGCAAAATGAGTTTTGCGGTTAAGCGGTTCCCATGAAAAAATAAAATTTAACATGAAACATCCCCGGAGGGAAGGTGTTTATGGGCGTGAAGGAGACGCCGCCGCGGAGGAACTCTCCGGCTTCCGCTATCTGATCACGAACAGGAGGAAGAGGGCGCCCGCGATGATGCGGTATATGCCGAAGGGGATGAAGGTGTGATTGCTTACGAACCGCACCAGGACCTTGATGCCTACAATGGAAAAGATGAAAGAGACAATGAAGCCGATCAGCAGGTTACCCCAGTCGCTCCCCTTGAAGGCAGCGGCGTTTTTGTATACGTCGTAGCAGGTGGCGGCGAGCATGGTGGGCAGAGCCAGAAGAAATGAAAATTCGGCGGCCGCCTTCCGGTCCATGCGGCACACGAGGCCGCCGATGATGGTCGCACCGGAGCGGGATACTCCCGGAACCATGGAAAGACACTGCACCACCCCGATGGTGAATGCGGCGCGGAAGGAGACGTCGGCCACGTCGTGCACCTCCGGCCTGTGGTCTCTCATGTAATATTCCATGATGAAAAAGGCGATTCCGCCCAGGATGAGCGAGATACTTACAACAGAGGGTTCGAACAGTTGTTTCACCATTTTGTAGAGAGTAAGCCCGATTATGCCGGTGGGGAGGAAGCCGACCGCCAGCTTCAGGAACAGGTCCTTGCGGGCCGTGAGTTTTCGCCAGTAGAGGCATGCCACCGCCAGGATGGCGCCGAGCTGGATCGCCACCTCGAATACCATGTGGGTATCCGTCTGGTCCAGGCCCAGCAGTTCCGAGGCGAGGATAAGGTGGCCGGTGGAGGAGACCGGCAGGAACTCCGTTAATCCTTCTACGATGCCGAGAATAATTGCGTCAAAAGCCGTCATGAAATCTCCTGTAACTCCCTAAGATATGAAAATCAGGCGCTTTGCGACAATACTGGAACGGAGCGGTGATATCAAGGGGAAATGGGTCGCCCTGTCTCCGTAACACGTCCGCAACATTTTTTGTATAAATGAGGGGGGAAAGTATGCTATTTGTAATCGATTTTATTACGTCCCAGCCTCCCGGCCGGGGAGCGGAGGAAACATGTTCGGACTTATTCCAAAGGATGAAAAATATTTTGAGTTGTTCAAGGACCTGGCGCGGAATATCGTGGAAGGCTCGCGCCTTTTCAAGGAGATGCTGGATGATTTCAACGACCCTGTGGCGAGCCAGAAGCAGATCAAGCAGATTGAGCACAACGGAGACATCCTGACCCACGACATAGTGAAAAAGCTCAACAAGAGCTTTGTCACGCCCTTCGACAGGGAAGATATCTACGCCCTTTCCAGCGCCCTGGACGACATCCTTGACCTGATAGACTCATGTTCCCAGCGCTTTGTCATGTACAACGTGGACAAACCCACCCCCACGGCGCAGGAAATGGCCTTTCTGATCCTCAAGTCATGCCAGACGCTGGAAAGCGCCATATCCATGCTGGGGGGTAACCTTGAGCAGATTAACCGCTACTGCGTGGAGGTGAATTCCCTGGAAAACGAGGCGGATCGTGTCTGCAGGGAGGCCATCAGCCGTCTGTTCGATGAGGAAAAGGACCCGATCCAGCTAATCAAGTGGAAGGAGATCTATGAAACCCTGGAGCGGGCCTGCGACAAGTGCGAGGATGCGGTGAACATCCTGGAAAGCGTGGTGCTGAAAAATGCTTGATTCGGCGCTGCTCCTTTTGATCCTGGTAATCGGCGCGGCGCTGGTCTTTGATTTCATTAATGGCTTCCACGATACCGCCAATGCCATTGCCACCTGCATCTCAACCCGGGCACTGTCCATCAGGTCGGCTATCATGATGGCCGCCGGCCTCAATTTCGTAGGAGCGATGATTTCCACCAAGGTGGCCACTACCATCGGCAAGGAGATCGTCGACCCATCCAATGTCACCCAGATGGTGGTCCTTGCCGGTATCATAGGCGCCATTATCTGGGACCTTATTACCTGGTACTATGGTATTCCCTCATCCTCCTCACATGCCATTATCGGCGGCATAATGGGCGCGGTGATAGCGCATGCCGGGGTTGCGGCTCTCCATGGGGCCGGACTCAAGAAGATAATTCTCGCCTTGGTGCTCTCTCCGCTCATCGGTATCGCCACGGGCTTCATCTTTATGGTCATCATGCTGTGGGCTTTCCGGAACAAGTCTCCATACGGGCTGAACAAGGCATTCAGAAAACTGCAAGTACTGTCCGCGGCCTTCATGGCCTTTTCCCACGGCACAGCGGATGCCCAGAAGTCCATGGGGGTCATCACCCTCGCCCTTGTGAGCTACGGTTATATCGCCACTTTTCACGTTCCCCCCTGGGTAATGGTCGCCTGCGCCCTTGCAATGGCGTTGGGCACCGCCATTGGCGGTTGGCGGATCATCAAGACCGTCGGTCATGATTTCGTTAAACTGCAGCCGGTGCATGGCTTCTGCGTGGAAACCGCTTCCGCCGGGGTTATTCTGGGGGCTGCCGCGCTAGGGATGCCCACCAGCACCACCCACGTCATCACTTCATCCATCCTCGGGGTCGGCCTCTCAAAGCGGCTTTCCGCCGTGAACTGGCAGATTGCCTATCGTATCGTCTGGGCTTGGGTGCTGACCATACCTGCCTCCGCCGCTGTCTCATTCGTCACCTATCAAACGCTGACCCCTTTTCTCGGCAAATAAAACCGCCAACAACAACTGAACCGGAGAGGCCGCCGGGTTCAACGGAGAAGTCTAAGGATCAAGCCGAAAATATGGAGTCATTGTTAAGCGGTAACAGTTTCCCGGCGTCTTTCATTTCAGCTCTTCGCCGGTTTCTTCCATTTCCCGGGTCAGGTAACTTTGGACCTCGTTCCCGCGGCGAAAACGGACGATGAGGTAGTAGAGTACCGCGTATGAGGTGATGGCTGCCAAGAAGCCGATCAGGGATGTCCCTATGAGGATCGGCAGGCCGTGGCTTTCCAGCAGTTCCAGGCAATGCTTGAGGTTCAGATGCCCGATTATCAGTTTCTGCGGGGTCCTGCCCAGGATGAATTCGCCGATTTCATAGCTGGCGATGAACACCGGCGCCACTGTAAGCGGGGTGTTTACCCATGTTCCGGTGATGCAGGTTATCTTGTTGATCCTGAGGATAAAGGCCGCCGCCAGGGCCAGCATGGTATGCAGTCCGAAAAAAGGGCAGAAACTAATGAAAACCCCCACCGCGAAGCCCGCCGAGATGTGTCCCGGGTGACTGTCCAGGGAGAGGATGTCCATTGCCCGTTTTTTCAGCTTTTCTTTATTTATCAAGTGGTCCAACCTCCTGAGTCGCGCAAGTCTAAAGCCCGCCGCCTCTTGCTGTCAACTGATTTTCCGGGACCTTGACGGACCCGGCGCGGACCGGGGAAGCCTTGTCTCGCCGGATAAATTTTGCATTGACACCGTGTCCGCTGTTCTTTACTTTTTAACTTGTTTCTCAGCCCGCCCGGACGGGCCAAAGGAGGTTGTATGATCATCGTAACCGGTGGCGCGGGTCTCATCGGCAGCGCCGTCATCTGGAGACTGAATCAGCTCGGCAGGGACGACATCCTGGTCGTCGACCACTTGGGCACTGGCAATAAGTGGAGGAATCTCGTCCCTCTCCGTTTCAGGGATTATTGCGAGAAGGATGATTTTCTGGAAATGATCGCGGACGGCAGGATTTCCTCGCGCCTTTCCCTGAAGGGAAAAAAGATAGAAGCTGTCGTCCACCTGGGCGCCTGCTCTTCCACCACCGAACAGGACGCCAGTTATCTGGTGCACAACAACTTCGAGTATTCGAAACGGATGGCGCTCTTTGCCTTGAACATCGGCGCCCGTTTTATCTACGCCTCCAGCGCTGCCACCTATGGGGACGGAAGCCGCGGCTTCCGTGACGACGAATCCGCCATTCACCTTCTCACCCCCCTGAACATGTATGGCTATTCCAAGCAGCTTTTTGATCTGTGGGCATTGCGCAACGGTGTTTCGGAGAGGATTGCCGGGATGAAGTATTTCAATGTCTTCGGCTCCAACGAATATCACAAGGGCGACATGCGCTCCGTCGTTCTGAAGGCATACGAGCAGATTATCTCGACCGGAGGCATGGTCCTTTTCAAGTCCTGCCGTCCCGACTATGCGGACGGTGAACAGATGCGGGATTTCATCTATGTGAAGGACGCGGTCGAGATGACCCTCTTCCTGCTGGAGAGGAGCGACGTGAACGGAATATTCAATATCGGTGGGGGCAAGGCGCGTACCTGGAACTCCCTTGCCGCGGCCATTTTCAACGCTCTGGAAAAACCGCTGAACGTCACCTACGTGGACATGCCGGAATCCTTGCGCCCCAAATACCAGTACTACACCTGCGCCGACATGGATAAGATCCGCTCGGCGGGATTTTCCGGTGAGTGCACGACCCTGGAAGACGCGGTAACCGACTATGTGAGAAACTACCTTGTTCCGGAAAAAAGGTTGGGTGAGTGAAGGATTCCCGCTTAACGGGGGGCCGCGGGAAGGCGCGCATGAATAAGGGATACCGCATCACCGTCCTGTGTGAAAACACGGTCGGACCCATCTCCGGGACCCTGGGGGAGCATGGCTTCGCGGCGCTGGTGGAGGGAAACGGGGTAAGCATCCTCTTCGACACCGGCATGGGAAGCACCCTGCTGAGCAACGCGCTGCGCATGAACAGGGACCTGCGCCGTGTGGACAAGGTCGTCCTGTCCCACGGCCATCACGACCACACCGGCGGTCTTCTGCCGCTGCTTGGAATCCGCGGAGAAGTGGAGGTCCATGCCCATCCGGCGGTGTTTTCACGACGCTACCGGGTAAGGGATGATGGTGAGAGCTTCCCCATCGGAATTCCTTTCGATGAAGCCTACCTGAGAGGGATGGGGGCGAGATTCATCCTGGAAGCCGGTTTCCGTGAGATTGCCCCCGATGTCTTTCTGACCGGCCAGGTGCCGCGAAGAACCCCGTTTGAAGAGGGAGATCAGCGCATGTTCCTCGATCCCGCTGGAGAAAGACGCGACCCTCTTGCTGATGACCAATCCCTGATAATACGGGGCGGAAAGGGGCTTGTTCTCCTCCTGGGCTGCTGCCATGCAGGGGTGATCAATACCATCGAGCATGCGGTGGAACGGACGGGAGAGGCGCGGGTGTGGGCCGTGGCGGGAGGAACCCATCTTGGCTTCTGTCCTTCCGGACAACTGGAGGCAACCATAAAGGCGTTGCATGCCCGCGGGGTCCGAGGGATCGCCGCGGGCCACTGCACCGGTTTCGCCGCTTCCGCGCGTCTGCTGCGCGAGTTTGGCGGCGGGTTTCAGCCCGCCCATGTGGGGTATACACTGGAGACGTAAAAAAGGGTGGCCTTTCCGGCTGCCCCCTGCTTGTATCAGGCAGCTGATCACCGTTTCCCTTCGGATCTTCTACATCACTACATCAGATTGATTATCTCCCTTACCGTCTTCTCGATACCATCGGCTGTCTCGGATATCCTTGTAGCAAGCATATAGGCGGGCGTCGACACAATCCGGTTTTCCCTGTCCACCACGCACTCCGTCGCCAGGCACTCCACGTGCCTGCTCCCGGTCTGGTTTATGGCCGTGGCAGTGCCTTCATCGTTTCCGATTGTCAGGCTGGGGGCGTATTTCCCCCCGAGCGCCGCTGCTATCAGGGCCGGGGCGATGCATATGGCGCCTATGGGTTTTTTTGCCGCCGCCATTTCGTTTATGAGCCGGGCTACATCGTGGTGAACGGACGCCTCGGCGCCTTTAGTCGCGAAGTCACACAGGTTTTTCGCCGCTCCGAAACCGCCCGGAAAGATGATGGCATCCAGCTCCGTTGCCTTGACGTCCTTGATGTTCCTGATGATTCCTCGTGCGATGCGGGCCGATTCCACCAGGACATTGCGTTTTGCGCCTGTATCCTGCATGGTGAGATGGTTTATCTCCGGGACCTTCATATCAGGGGCCATGCACACAGCCTCAGCGCCGTTGCGATCAATGGCCAGCATGGTCAGCACCGCCTCATGGATTTCACTTCCGTCACGCACTCCGCATCCGGAAAGAACCACACCGATTTTTTTCTTCATTGGAACCTCCTTCTTGCCGCTGTCGTCTGTTAATAAAGTAAATTCTAGGCGCAATCACCTCTTCGCGCAAGGGCGAATACCCCTTCTTTCTTGCGTTTTTCTGGAAATGATCCCGTTCTTCTGGTAACGTGCGGAAACGCGCTTGAACCGGAAAACAACGGCGGTTGCGGAGAAGAACGAGGTCTTACCGCCGCCCCTGAAACCGGGTATCAAGGACTTCGTGCAACGGGATGCGAAAATGAAAACTCTCCTGGTTCATCCCCACGGCAGCAACTGGATGGGGGCAGGCAAGGACATCACCACCATATTCAATCTGATGCCGCCCCTGGGTCTTCTGAGCATCGCCGCTTTCCTGCGCGCCCGCGGTGAGGACGTGGAGGTGATGGACTGTTACGGAGCGCCTGCCGGGATCGAGCGGCACGCCATGGACATTGTCGACCGCAATCCGGATGTAGTAGGTTTTTCCTGCACCACTTCGTCCTTTCTGGAAGGATATGCCATCGCCTCGAGGGTGAAGGAACTGAAGCCGCATGTCCGCATCGTCTTTGGAGGCGCCCACGCATGTTCCTCCGGCGCTTCACTGCTGGACTCCTTTCCGGCCGTTGATTATCTGGTTATCGGGGAAGGCGAGCTCACATTCGCCGAGCTTGTCTCTTCCGGATTCAGAAACGTGGAGTCCATACCGGGCATTGGATTGCGGAGGGGCGGGAAGGGCGTTCTCTCGTCCGCTCGGGAGAATATCCCGGACCTGGATTCACTCCCCTTCCCGGCCTACGATCTCCTTCCCGATTTTCCCCGCCGCTACAACCTTCCCCTTTTCAGCTATCCCAGGGCGCCCAACACGAGCATCATCTCCAGCAGAGGCTGCCCGTATCAGTGCAGCTACTGCGACCGCTCTGTTTTCAGCCGGGGTTTCCGTTTCAACTCACCCGATTACATCGTGGAGCATCTCCGTTTTCTGCACCGGGACTTCGGCGTCCGGCACGTCTTTTTCTATGACGACCTGTTTACCTTTGACCGGAAAAGGGTGGAAAGGTTCTGTGTGCTGATGAAGGAAAAACGTGTTCCGGTAACCTACAACTGTATCGCGCGACTGGAGCATGTGGACGCCGAACTCGTCTCTCTGCTGAAGAGGTCCGGATGCTGGCAGGTGAACTTCGGCATCGAGTCCGGTGACGAGGAAATACTCTCCAGGCACCGCAAGATGTATGATCTGGGTGAGGTGGCCAGGAAGCTTCGCATGGTCAAGGACAGCGGTATGCGGGTGAAGGGGCTGTTCATGATGGGATTTCCGGGGGAGACCGAGCAGTCTGTCCGGCGCACCATCGACTACGCCTTGTCCCTCCCCCTGGACGAGGTGAACGTGACCAAGTTTACCCCCTTTCCGGGCGCTCCGGTCTATCGGACGATCCGGGACTTTGGTGAATTTACGGAGGACTGGCCGTCCATGAACTGCATGAATTTCGTCTTCGTCCCCCATGGCATGACCAGGGAACGCCTGGAGGAACTCTACAACGACTTCATCCGCGCATTCTATCGGCGGACGCGCATCCATTGGGGATACACCAGGATGCTGTGGCAATCGCCTCACAGCATTGCCGTGTTTCTGCGAAACCTGCCGGAGATACTCCGCTTCGAAATGAGTCAGAAATGGTGATTAGAAGATTGGCGGCTTCCGGAATGCTTATGTTGGCGGTGCTGTCGGTTTTTCTGATTCCACCCCTTTGTTCGAGCGCCGATGACGGGGTTGATGTGAGGACGGCAAAGTATGAGTATTCCTTCCTCTCTGGTTACGGCGTAACCCACCGTGGGTTCGGCGATACTCGCACCCAGGTGCAGACCTTCGATAACATAGGGAGGTTTGGCTGGTTTCTTTCCAGGGAACTGGGTTCAGGATGGTACAAGGGGAGGCATGAACTCTTGATGGAGCTTCCGGTTCATCTGACGCTGGATCCGAGGGTGTCTCCAATGGTGGGAGGATACCTGCTGGGGAGTTGGAAATTCACCTCCATTGAGGGTTGGGCGCCGTATGTGTTCGCGGGGGGCGGGATTCTGTATGTGGATCTGGGGTTGCCGACCATGGGAAGCAGGCTGGATTTTTCCTACCAGGGAGGGACCGGCGTGCAGTTTTTCCTCCGGAAGGATCTGGCGTTGTCCCTGGAGTACCGATACCACCATATCTCCAATGCGGGCACGGCCACGCCCAATGAACCGCTGAATTCCAGCAAGATATTGTTTGGTGTTTCTGTGTTCCGCTGAAGAGGTCGAGTATTCAGCGGTCCGCGAAAGAAGCGGGAAATCACTGGAGATTAATGTGATTACTCATCTTCCGTCAGAAACTCCAGTTCATGGCGCACCTGATCGGGATTCACGGTTCTGGCTTCCATGAGGCTGCGCAGGTGTATCATGGTGTCCAGGTCCATTTCAATAAACTTGACTCCTGCGAGATTGTCCCGGCGGTGAATCACTTCGGCCTCGAATTCGAGGATGATGTCAGTCTGG
The DNA here is from genome assembly GCA_964517595.1 of uncultured Geobacter sp. GTDB lineage: Bacteria > Desulfobacterota > Desulfuromonadia > Geobacterales > Geobacteraceae > RPRC01. Next base: position 10,388 of record CAZFCG010000066.1, read on the forward strand.
TCAAGCTGGAAGAACAGTTTCCACCGATCCCCCTCCTGTGCGGGAAGATCGTTTCCATGTTCAATAAGGGCGCCCTTGAGGGATATGTCTTTCAACACGACATCATGGGATCCCGAATCCGTTTTTACGATGCTTTTTTCAATACATCTGACGCGACTGAAACGCCTTGTGTTGGGCATGGATTCCCCCGAATCAAATTGAAAATACAGGGCCGTCCGTTAGCGGCGGCGCTATTGTAGCATGGCAAGAACGCGAAATCATACCAATAAATTGCATCTCACCCCGTAAATCCGACTTTTCTTCCGTGTTCCACCCATCGTCAGGCTTGCATCCGTGAGCCGTTCCATGCTTTTTCAGTTGATTCTGCTCACTCCCTTCCGCCTCCCTTCATACGCTCCAGGAGATTCTCTCCATTGTGCTCAATCCGGTACTGAAACTTCCTTGTGGAAGAGCCTGTCTGATTGTTGGCTGGAACCATAATACTGCGTTCATTGCCGGTGATTTTTCTCTTTTCAGCGGCTTTGAGTTTCATCTTTCTTGAGCAGGCGGCGCACAGGTGGTGGACAAATATTTAATTAAAAATATAATAATTAAACCAAACAAGAAAATGTTGACATGCCGAGTCGGTTAATGATACTAAATCATGTTGTTACTATTAATTATTATTTTTAATAAAATAATTGTTTAGATATTTTTTTACAAGTGTCGTGAATTGCGAAAAAGGCGAATAGATGAAGAGTAATCAATTGCTTTTATTGGGTATTGTCATCTTTGTTTCTTCCTGTTGCTCATTCGGTGGTCAAAATACCGAGTGGCGGCATGAGAAAAAAGCTATTTCCCTTCAGATGGTCGGAGATGAACGGTTGAATCTGTATCAGGAAAAACCCCACTCCTTGATCCTGTGCGTCTACCATCTGAAAGACCTGAACGGATTCAATCAGATGCTGGATCAAAAGGGTGGCCTGCCGCTCCTGCTGGATTGCGGGCGTTTTGATCCTTCCGTTACCTATGCCAAAAGGTTCGTGCTGCAACCCAGGCAGAAACTCGAAGAGGCCATGGACCGTACTGAAGGGGCGAAATACGTCGGGGTTGTCGCCGGATATTATGATCTCCGGAAAGAAAACTCCTCCCGTTCCATCCAGGTACCTCTTTCAATCATGAATAATCCAAAAAAAATCAACATCAGGCTGAATCTGGGACCCAACGCCATGGAGGAGATCAAGGAGTGAAAAGGTGTTGCGTAATCCTGTTTAGATTTATCGGGTCAAGCGCTCCTGACCGGAATTCTCTTCCGCGGGAAAAACACGACAGGTGAACGAGCGGCGAAGGATCGTATCCGGATCAATGGCGTAGGAATTAAATGGAGGTGGGAGTGAGCGAATATGCATCTTAGTGACTGTTTTATGGAAACATTTGCCTATGTTTCATTCTTTCTGCGCTCCGCTGAAACAAAGCAGCCCACCCTGGAACATGTTAAGGAAAAACTGATGCTTCTCCTCAAGGAGAGTGAGGGAATAATGTCAAGGGGAGGGTTGTCCCGCGACGACTTTGAGGAGGCGCGTTTCGCGGTGTGCGCCTGGATTGATGAGGCTATTCTCAAGTCGTCATGGGCCGAAAAGGACGTCTGGATGAAGGATCAGCTTCAGCGTCAGTATTACAACACAACCGACGCGGGTGAGGAGTTTTTCGACCGTCTGAATGCCCTCGGTCTTCATCAGAGGGAAGCGCGGGAGGTGTATTATCTCTGCCTTGCCATGGGATTTTCCGGACGTTACTGCCATCCCGGAGACGAATACCAGCTGGATCAGATCCGGACCTCTACTCTGAAGCTTCTGCTGGGCAGCTCCGTTGGTCTTCCCTCTCTGGAGAGAGCGGATCTTTTCCCGGAGGCGTATCCCAATTCTTCCACGGATCGCTCGGCTCGCGGCAAAAGGTTCGGATTGAATCTCGCCACCTTTGTCTGCCTGTGCGCGCCCGTCATCGTTTTCGCGATCCTTTATCTGGTATACCGCTTCACTCTCGCTGGCGTGGGCGATAACTTTCTGCGAACGGTGGCCTACTGAGATGAAAGAGAGTTATCGGAAAGTCATCAGGGTTTTCCTGCTTATTGCCGCGGCAACGCTACTGGTTCTGCTTGTTTTCGGCACGGTATTCATCCTTGGCTGGCCATGGTGGGTTGGATTGTATCTGGTTTTGTTCCTGGCCGGAATCCTCCTCGCCGTTGTGTTTATCCGCAAGATAATGCTGAGGAGACGTGAGCAGAACTTTGTCAGGGAGATTAGCGAGGAAGATGATGCCCGCATCAAGGCCCTCTCCTCGTTTGAGAGGAGCGAGGCGCGGGAGCTCCAGGACCGCTGGAAAAAGGCCGTTGATACGCTGCGCAAATCACATTTGAAAAAGATCGGCAATCCCCTCTATGTTCTTCCTTGGTACATGGTGATCGGTGAAAGCGGGTCAGGCAAGAGCACGTCCCTGAACAGCGCCCGCCTCGCTTCTCCCTTTAGCGATGCCGGCAGGATTCAGGGTGTTTCCGGAACAAGGCATTGCGACTGGTGGTTTTTCGAGGAAGCCGTGGTCATAGATACGGCCGGTCGTTACGCGATCCCCGTCAATGAGGCCCAGGACAGGGATGACTGGCAGAGGTTTCTTGGACTCCTCATAAAGTACCGGCGGCGTGAGCCCATCAACGGTCTCATTGTTACGGTTGCGGCGGATACGCTGCTAAAGGGAGACCCGGAAGATCTGGAGGGTACCGGCCGCATTATCCGGGGTCGACTTGATGAGCTGATGCGGGCGCTGGGCATGCGGTTTCCCGTATATCTTCTGGTGACCAAGTGCGACCTTGTGCGCGGGGTTAACCGGTTCTGCGAACTTTTGCCGGAAAAGAGCCTGAATCAGGCCATGGGAATCATAAATCATGATCTTGCCACGGATGCGGGCTCGTTCGCGGAGCATGCGGCGGCAACTATTGACGAGAGGCTGAGAAATCTCCGACTCCAGTTGCTGCACCAGCCGGAAGCGAAAAATCCGGACCCTGCCCTTCTTCTCTTTCCCGAGGAATTCGAGCGTCTGAAGGACGGTCTCGCCGGTTTCGTCGAAGGTGCTTTTCGCACGAATCCATATCAGGAAACTCCTGCCCTGCGCGGCATCTTTTTCAGCAGCGGCAGGCAGGAAGGAAACACCCTGTCCCATTTTACCCGGGCGGTGGGGGATATGGAGGAGAGCGAATCTCTTCCCGGAACGAACAAGGGGCTCTTCCTGCATGACTTTTTCAGCAGGATTCTCCCAATGGATCGTTCTCTGCTGACACCCACCCGGCGCGCGCTGCAATGGCGCTCTTTTACGGGAAGCCTGGGATTGACTACCTGGGTAATCCTCTGCATCGCATTATGCGGCCTGTTGAGTTTTTCTTTCGTGAAGAATCTGAAAACGATTCGTGATATTTCCCAGGAGTTCGCCAAACCTGCTTCTCCCGAGGGGGTGGGCCTCTCCGAGCCCTCCAGGCTTGAGCGATTTCGCCAGGAGATTCTGATAGTGGAGCAGCGTAACCATCACTGGTGGTTTCCACGCTTCGGACTTACCGAGAGTCTGAAGGTGGAGAAATCTATCAAGGAACGTTACTGCCGCGGATTTCATGATGGCCTTCTCGTCCCCTTTGACCAGAGGATGACGGAAGCCGTTGGTTCAGTCTCTCCCGCTACCGGAGAAGTGGTCTATGGGGATTACGTCGCGCATATTGCCCGGCGCGTCAATATTCTCGCTTCGAGGTTAAAGGGGGCTGATTCGGAGAATTTGCGAAAGCTGCCTCAACCCGATTATTTATTCTTCGATTCCAGAGCTGAAACGGTTGACGGCAGGGATGCGCGCGGGATGTTCGGGCCCCTGTACCTTTCCTACCTGGACTGGCGAGCCGATCCGGACGCCATTGCCGGTGAATGTTCCCGGCTCCGCACTCTTCTGGCGCGCCTGCTGGCAGGCAGAAACGACGGTCTTCGCTGGATGGTGGCCTGGATAAATGCCAGGGGGGGGCTTTCGGGGGTGACCCTCGCCGAATTCTGGGGCGGCAGCCTGAATGTGGCGGGTGAGAAGATGATTCCTCCCGCCTTTACGAGAAAGGGAAAGGAGAGCCTCGAGTCACTAATGGCCGAGATTGAGACGGCTCTGGAAAATCCATCTGTCTTAACTGCCGGAAAACCGGGATTCAACTCATGGTATCGCGGGTCATCTTTTGCGGCCTGGCAGTCTTTCGCCAGCGATTTTCCCCGTGGCGCCGAGCGCTTGAACGGCGTGGCGGAATGGCGACAGGCCGCTTCGCGCATGGCCACGGAGAAGGGACCCTATTTCGCGCTGGTGAACAGGATTTCCATAGAACTTCAGCCGCTTGCCTTGAAAACAGCCATGCCTCCCTGGCTTCGCCAGGTATACCAGTTTCAGAGAGTCAGAATCCAGGGCGCTGTACAGGCATCCAACCCCGTTGTCAGGAGCGGATTAGGGGGGAGAAGGATACTGGCCGGAATAAGAAGGAGCGTCGGGCGGGAAGCCGCCGCGCGCAGAATCGAATCGAAAATCGCGCTCAGCGCTTCTTTCCAGGGATATCGGGATTCTCTGTCGGCCGTTTCCGCGGCGACCGCGTCGCGAAATCTGGCGTTCCAGCTTGCGACACAGACCTTTAGTGAAGATGCAGCCGCCGGCAAGTCTCCGGTATACCTGGCCGCGAACTCCGCCGTGGATCTGAAAGCTCGCGCCGCGTCGGGCGGGGCGGTCGATCCCGCATTTGGTCAACTGGTTACCGGACCTCTTGATTTTCTCTGGACCTTCATCAGAAGGGAAAGCGCCTGCCAGCTCCAGTCGCTGTGGGAGGAGCAGGTGCTGACAGGCGCTATGGGGATGAGCCCGCAACAGGTTCTTCCCTATCTGGCGGGCCCCGATGGGCCGGCCTGGCGTTTTGTGAAAGGCCCCGCCGCTCCGTTCATTTCTCCCCATCCCTCCGGCTATCGTCCGAAGGCGGCCTTTGGCGGCTCGCTTCCCATCGATGGCGCCCTGTTCGGATTTCTAGCGAAAGGGGCCAGGGCGCAGGCGACTGTGATGGAGGCGGGACGACGGCAGAACCTCAACGTGGGAATCAGGGGCCTTCCCACTGACGCCAATGCCGAAGCGTCCATCAAACCTCACGCCACCCGGCTGGAGGTGCAATGCGGAGGAAACAGCCAGGTTCTGGTGAATAACAACTATCCGGCGGGAAAAACCTTCACCTGGTCGCCGGAATCCTGTGGGGATGTCATTTTTCAGATAGAGGTGGGCGATGTAACCCTCACCCGTCACTACAGCGGCGCCGATGCCTTCCCTGATTTCCTCAGGGACATGCGCGGGGGCCGCCGCACCTTTTCCCTGCGTGATTTCCCGGGAGAAAAGGCGGCTCTGCAAAAGATGGGGATTACTGCCATGACGGTCAATTATCGGTTTACGGGCAGTGGCGCTGTTATGCGTCGGGACGCCGCTGTTAAGGGAACCGCGCCGAGGAGCATAGCAAGGTGCTGGGGACGCTAGAAACCGTACAGGACTGGCAATGGAGCGCCTTTGGCAAGCATCCGGCTGCCAAAGACTACTTCCGTATCGGCCGGATCTCTCCTTTCAGCCAGGGTCTGTTCGAATGGGTGGAAGGTGGATACCGGATTCTGTCCGCTGATGTCAATGCGTCTCCTGATTTCTGCTCCTGGAGGTTCTGCGCCCGTGAAGCGGGCAGGGAGTCACTGGTATGCGGGCTGATTCGTCTGAGCAGCGACAGTTTTGGTCGTGCCTACCCTCTGGTAATCATGGGTTCCGGAACCCTGAATGGTTGGCGCGAAAACTGGGACCTGCTCCCGTTTTCCTGTGAAAAGACATGGCGACAGGTGGAACATCTGGCGGCGAATCTTTATTCCAGCTTCAACAGGCTCGAGGAGGAAATACAGGCAATAAGACCTCCGACCGCAGATTGGGCGGGGTCGGCGGAAAAGAGGAGGGCTCTGAACGCGTACGGTTCCCCCCTGGATCCCTATGCCTCTTTTCTCGACCTTGGCGACCTCAAAAAACTCGCCGCATCGAGCAGGGATTGTCCGGAGGTGTTCGTGAGTCTGGATCGCGGACCGTGTTCCGACAAGATCCTGCATGCCAGCCTGTGGCACGAGATCCTCAAGGAATCGCTTTCGGCATTTCCGAACATTCTTTTCATGGGAGGAACCCTTGAGAAGGCATTGCTGGCTCTTTTTCAAAGGCCGCTCAAGAACGCTGATTTTTCTCTCCTCTGGTCGGTATCTTCGGGCGGCCTCTGGAAAAACATAATTGGAACGGAGTTTTCCATGGATATCTCCCAAGCGGGCAAACAGCCCATCAGTAGCGATAAACCTGCCGGAGCGGATATGCGCTACGATCCGGCTTTCGACGAGTTGCAGACCGAGGTGGACAAGCTCACATCTCCGTCTCTGGCCGGAACCGTCAACTGGGAAAAGGTCTGCCGCTTTGCTTCGGACATTCTCATGCACAAATCCAAGGACCTTCTGGTCGCTGGATACCTGGTCGTAGGTCTGACCCAAACCAGGAAAAACGATGGTTTTGCCGTGGGGATAACGGTTTTCTGCGACCTTTGCGAACATTTCTGGGACGAGCTTTATCCGTGCAGAATACGCATGCGAGGCCGGGTTCGGGCAGTGGAATGGTTGCTGGGCCGCTGTGTTACCGTGCTGCGCCAGATGAGTGGGTTGACCTTTCCTGCCGCACAGATTTCCATGATCAAAGAAAGACTAAACAGGCTGGAGATCTTTCTGGGGGAGAAACTGGAAAACGCCCCTTCCTTTTCCGCTCTTCATGAATATTTCAATGAACTACCCGGTTCGACTGAAGAAGGATCCTGTCCCGGTACGATTCTTCAGGCGGACCCGTTTCCGATGGAGACTACCGTACAGTCGGATCCGGGCGATTCTCGTGAAGGTGAGCAGGAGGCGGCGGTGAAAATAGTTGCTTCCGGTAATGACGCGGCCCTGTTGATGAATGAGGCCCTGAAGAGCATTCAGGAGGCATCTTTCCGTCTCCGTCAGCAGGAACCGGCGAATCCGAGGGCGTATCGCCTGGCGCGGAAAGCGGCATGGTATTCCGTGGAAGAACCGCCACCCTCCACAGACGGCAGAACCAGAATATCACCGCCTTCCACTGTTGAGAAGAAACTACTTCTGGACCTTCGCAACAACGGCGATGCCGAAGCCTTGCTCAAAGCCGCCGAGGCGAGGCTCCCTCAATATATCTTCTGGATGGACCTCAACCGCTTTTCCGCCGATTCCCTTTCCCGTCTTGGAAGCCGTTACCAGAAGGCCCATGAAGCGGTATGCCAGGAAACGTCGTTTCTGCTCCACCGTCTGCCGGGACTTGAAGATTTGAGTTTCTCCGATGGTACGCCCTTTGCCGCGCCGGAGACCCGGAGCTGGCTCCAGGCGATTGGCTTCCGTTGGGTGGGGGCGGATATGGCGCCGACCGCGCCCCTTCCTGCTCGCGACGAGGGGGCGGGAGAAGAGAGGGAGAAGGTAATTGAAGAGATGCGCCAGATGATACGACAGGGGCAGCTGCTGGAGGCCATGGAGTCTGGCCAGCGCAGGATGAGGGAGGCGGAATCCGGGCGGGAAAGGATACTCTGGAGGCTTGACCTTGGACAGATGCTCTCTTCCGTGGGGAAGACGAAGCTGGCCCTTCCCTATCTGGAGCAGGCGTTGGAGGACATAGATCGACACGGTCTGGAAGAATACGACCCTGAACTGGCTCTCCGGGGGCTCAGGCTTTGTCGCCTCTCGTTCTCCGCCCAGGAGGATGCGGGTTTAAGGGAAAACGCGGAACATGTGCTGCGACGGATCGGACGTCTTGATATGCCTGAAATGGTGCGCTTGTCAAATGAATAGTCCGGCCACGGGGCGCTGTCCGTCGTAATGGTTAGATTCAGGAACGGTATTGCCGCGACAACGTATTCAGGCAGTGGGAAGAAACCCCATTCATAAAGAAAAGGAGTGCACAATGGCAAAGGAATCATCCATAGCGCCGAAGGAGCGCGTGAACATCGTATACAGACCTTCTCTCGGAGATGCCAAGGAAGAGGTGGAGTTGCCGCTGAAGATGCTGGTGGTGGGTGATTTTACCGGCAACCCGGGGGATCGGGCGGTGGAAAAACGGGAGCCGGTAAATATTGACAAAGACAATTTCAACGAGGTTCTGAAGGCGCAGAACATCTCCTTGAACCTGTCGGTTCCCAACCGTCTGGCTGCTGACATGGAAGCTGAATTGAATGTGAGCCTGCGGGTTGAGTCCATGAAGGACCTGGGACCGGAGGCCATTGTGGAGCAGGTGCCGGAGATGAGGCGTCTGCTGGAACTTCGGGATGCCCTGCGGGCGCTAAAGGGCCCGCTATCCAATGTCCCGGAGTTCAGGAGGAAGATTCAGGAGCTTATAAAAGATGATAATGCGCGCCAACGATTGCTGGCTGAAATAGGACTTGAGGGATAGGGGGGGGTATGAGCACGGAACAGGAGACTATACAGGCAGCCGTTGAAGAACCTGTCTGTGGGGAATCGCTTCTCGACGAGATAGTGCGGACTACAAGGGTGAAGCCGGTGGATGAGGCATACTCCATCACGCGCAGGGGGGTGGAGGCCCTGCTCTCCCAGCTTCTAGATCCGGAGGGGGAGACGGTTAAGGTTTCCAAGGCGGGCCTTGACGACATGATTGCTGAGATTGATCGGAAGCTGAGCCTTCAATTAGACGAGATTCTGCACCACAAGGAGTTTCAGAGAATCGAGTCTGCGTGGCGCTCCCTCGATTTTCTGGTGGACCGCACAGATTTTCGGGAAAACATCAAGATAGAGATGCTTCATGTAACCAAGGACGAGCTGCTGGAGGATTTCGAGGATGCCGCCGAGATCGTCAAGTCCGGGCTCTATAAAACCGTATACACCAGTGAATATGGCCAGTTTGGTGGGAAACCTTACGCCTGCCTGATTGGCAACTATGAATTCAATCCCGGTCCCCGGGACATGCGCCTCCTGCAGCATACGGCAGCAGTCGCCTCCATGTCTCACACGCCATTCATCGCCGCAGCCGGAGCGGAATTTTTCGGCATTGATGATTTTACCACCCTGCCGAACCTGAAGGACATAAAATCCATTATGGAGAGTCCCCAGTACATCAAGTGGCAGTCGTTCCGGGAGACCGAGGATGCCCGCTATGTGGGACTCGCGCTTCCCAGGTTTCTGCTGCGTCTCCCATATGGACCGGAAACCCAGCCGGTGAAGACTTTCAACTACCAGGAGCGGATGTCTTCCAGCCACGAAAACTATACCTGGGGAAATGCCGCCTTCGCCTTTGCAACCCGAGTCACCGACAGTTTCGCGAAGTATCGCTGGTGCGCGAATATCATTGGCCCCCAGGGCGGCGGCGCCGTGGAAGACCTGCCCCTGCACCAGTACGAGGCCATGGGCGCGATCCAGACCAAGATTCCGACGGAAGTCCTGATTTCCGAGCGGAGGGAGTTCGAATTGGCGGAAGAGGGCTTCATCGCCCTTACCATGCGCAAGGGGAGCGACAACGCTGCCTTTTTTTCCGCCAACTCGGTGCAGAAGCCGAAATACTTCGGCATCAGCAAGGAAGGAAAGGACGCGGAACTCAACTACAAGCTGGGTCTGCAGCTCCCCTACATGTTCATCATAAGCCGCCTCGCCCACTACCTGAAGGTCATCCAGCGGGAAAACATCGGCACCTGGAAAGAGCGGAGCGACCTGGAGATCGAACTGAACAACTGGATTCGCCAGTATGTTTCCGACATGGACAACCCCATGCCCGGAGTCAGGAGTCGCAGACCATTGCGCCAGGCGGAAATCGGCGTAGAGGAAGTCCCCGGCGAGCCGGGCTGGTACAGGGTCTCCCTCAAGGTCAGGCCGCATTTCAAGTACATGGGAGCATACTTCACCCTGTCGCTGGTGGGCAAGCTGGACAAGGAGATTAATGGTTGATGCATGGGGGCGCGGCGCGTCAGCCGCGCCCTTATATATTGATCTAGCATTTTAATGAAAATTAATACCTGAAATCATATTCAGAAAGCCTTGGAAAGACGCCAAGGCCTTATAAACCACAAAAGGAGGAGTATCACCATGGCAATGCCCGCACACCTCACCCTTACCGGTGAAAAGCAAGGCAAGATTGACGGTTCCTGCGAGATGCAGGGACGGGAGAACACCATTCTCGTTTACGGGATGAGTCACGATGTCAGCATTCCCAGAAGTCCGCATGACGGACTCGCCACCGGCAAGCGCGTCCACGGCCCCCTCACCATCACCAAGGAGTACGACAAGAGTTCGCCCAAGCTCTACCAGGCCCTCTGCACCGGAGAGCACATGAAGGATGTCACCATCAAGTGGTACCGCATCACCAAGCAGGGAACGGAAGAGCACTATTTCACCCACAAGCTGGAAGACGCGATTGTCGTAAGCATCAGCCCTTCAATGCCGGTAACGCTGTTGGCGGCAAACGAGCCATATCGGCATATGGAAGATATTTCTTTTACCTACAAGAAGATCAAATGGACGTGGGAGCCCAACGGTATTGAGTCGGAAGACTCATGGGAAGTGCCCAAGTAATCCCTTTTTCGCGAGACCCTCGAGAGGGGGTCTCGTGTCTCTACGCAAACAACCGAAAACGTAAGGGTTCCTGATTAATGTGGTGGCTATTGAATGATATAGGGTTTGAATCATTGCTGGAATGATGTTCGCCGAAGTGGCGATTTTATCCTTTGCCGAATGGAGGTTGTACATGACAATAGTTGACAAGAAAAAATGCGCCGAAACATTTGAAATGTTAACTGGAGAAAAGACAAATCCAGAAGAATGGAATCAGACTGCGGCTAATCTGTTGGCGGAAATGGTGGCCAAAATTACCGAATGCAGTGACGCGATGGATTTTGTGCCTCGTCCTTCAGGTTTCAAGCCCGGATGGAGCTACATAGTAAAAAATGTTTATGGAAATTTAAAAAGACAATTTTTTTCCGGCGACACAAGGAAATATTACGAAATATGCCTTACTGCCGCCGGCCCTTTGAAGCGTCAAGTCAAGATAGCTCTAGCAACCGGTGAATAATATGACAAATTTTAAATTTATCATAATTATGGTTTTATTATTTTCCGGCTGCTCCACTAATCAGGGTTTCGAAGGATATCGATACAACCCG
>CAZFCG010000067.1:0-18262 GCA_964517595.1 uncultured Geobacter sp.
TTCCTCTCCGATGACCCTTTCCAGGAAATCTCTCAGGCCTACGACAACCCTGGCAATATCAACCTGTTCCAGATTGAAAACCTTTTTTCTTCCAAACGCCAGAATCTTCTTTACCAGGTCAGCGGCGCGCTCGGAGGTTACGAGAATCTGTTCAGCAAAGTGCCTCATCTGGCTTTCTTCCGGGCAATGCATGAGAAGCAGGTTGGCGTAACCGATGAGCGCAGTAGCGATATTGTTGAAATCATGGGCAATCCCGCTGGAAAGCTGTGCAACGGCCTCCATTTTCTGAGCATGAATGAGTTGCTGTTCCAGCTGCCTGATCTCGGTTATATCCCGGCCTATCTCCAGAACACTGACAATCCCGGAGTCATCATCCCTCACCGGAATAGCACGGACCTCCCAGACGGCGCCTTCCCGGACGGAAAGGATGCTCTTCGCAGGTTCGCCGGTCCGCAGGCACTGGATTACCGGACAATCCTCAACCGGTCCCTTCAACCCGTGAACCAGCCTGTAACAGTGGCGGTCCGCGTCTGATTCCGTGTGTCCTCCCAGGTTGGCAAGGGCCGCCTTGTTCGCCCAAAGGATCTGCTGGTCAGGCGATTGAAGAAGGATAGTATCCGGTATTACATCCAGCAACGCATTGAACTCCTGTGACAGACGCCTGTATTTCTTTTCGCTTTCTATAAGCTCAATCTCCGTGCGTTTTTTCTCTGTTATGTCGCGCATCACCGCCACATCCAGCCGCATCCCGTCGATGAGCGCCGGAGTAAGTCCCACCTCCACGTCAAAAGGGATACCGTCGGAGTTGATAAAGCGCCACTGGAAGGACTGGAAAAACTCTTCCGTCGATTTTCTTTCTATCTCTTTCTGGATCTCCCTGGAAGAAATCCCGTCTTTCTGGAACCCCATTGAAAACTCCACGGGATAACGACCTATCAGACTTTCGCGGCCATATCCGAACAGGCGCTCGGCCATGGGATTGCAATCAACAATGCGGCAATCATTCAACAATAGAATCGCATCGTTGACACTTTCGAATATGGCGCGAAATTTCCGTTCGGAAGCGGCAAGGTTATGCTCTATATCGATTCTTTCCCGCAAAGCCTTCTTCCTTGACATAGCGACACCTATCGCCGGACCTATGCGAAGGGGATGCTCTTTCAGCACGTAGTCGTCCGCTCCAGCCATCATGCATTGCACCGCTACCTCCTCGTTCTGGGCGCTGGTTACCATGATGAACGGAACCAGGGGAAGATGTTCGTTGGCCAGATCCAACGCCTGCATCCCGTCAAAGGCCTTGAAATGACAATCGGATATGATTACGTCCGGGGCGAATTCCCGTAGCGCCTTCAGAAAGGCGTCGCGCGTCTCGACCCTCTTCGCCGTAAAGCTGAAACCTGCCTTTCTGATGGCTTGCTCCAGCAGATACGCGTCCTCGGGCCTTTCATCGTTTATCAGAATGCGAATTTCCTCCACGATATTCCCTCCTGAGCGCCCCGGACGCGCGGCAGCGACCGCGTTACCGGAAAAACCGTTGTGACAAGTCTATCCTACCATCATTAATTGTACAATTCGTGGGCATACGGAAAGTTGCTGCGTTGGCAAATTCTCTCCGTCATGCGCGAGTTATTCTGTCAGGCAGCCATGATTCCATGGGTATACGGGCCGGATTCCCGACCAGAAACGTTTCGGGAATGACTTTTCTCAACGACATCAAAGTTGAGCAGGTGGAGAATCGGGGATTACACTGAAATGAGAAGGAAAAAGGGAGATTGAGTGGCTGGGGATTACTTCAGCCGAGAAATCCAGCATGATGCCCGAACCGTGTTCGAAAAAAACGGAGGAGGAATGGGAAAAGGGGCCTTTCGGCCCCTTTTCATGGCAATTTCGATTTTGCGTCCATCCGGAAACTCAGGAAGGAAACTATTTTCGGATTACTTTTCTCCGCGCCATCCCTCCCATGGCAGCCGCCTGTTGCTTCAGGATAACACTCTGCCGTTCCAGATGAAACTGGAGCCACATGTCGCCGTAACCCTTCATCTTCATCTTCTTACCTTCGCGCAGCGCCTCCAGATTTGCGGCGGTCCGCTCGTCCCCTGGAAGCTTTTTCAGCGCCCTTTCGAGAACAAGCCTTGCCTTTTCCGTATCGCCCCCTTCGCAGGCGCAGTATGCGTAAAGGTTCCACAGCAGCGATTCCTTGGGGCTCCATTGAACGGCCTTTTCAAAGGTGCTGGTCATGGTCTCCTTTTTGTTCCTTTTCATGTAGCTTACCGCCAGCATTCCCATGGAAACCCAATTCTTGGGAAATCCCTTTTCCAGGTAGGGAAACGCATTGGAAAAATCACGCTTCATGTAATATATCATCCCGATCTGAGAGTTAATCTGCCCGGCGACGGAAAACTGCCACGGCCCGTAACGGAAGGCCTCCTTTAACGTCCGGATCGCCTTTTCGATCCGTTGCCCCTGCAGATCCTTCCCCGCCGACTCCATGATAGCGGTAACCTTTTTCATGACAAAACGCACCAGCAGCAGGTAAGAAGCAGCCAGTACAATCAGCGCCAGGGGCAGGACAATCCACCATTCAAGTCCCGCCGCGAAAAAAAGCACGGCAAACACAACCACCGCCGTGCCCACTGCAATAAGAATATTATACATCCGGTTCTGTCCTTTCAATTGCCGCGAAACCGGCGGCAAGGCTATCCGTTGTCCTTATCCAGAGGGGTCATCTTGCCCCCCTTTTCCACAAACCTGGCGACAATTATCCTCTTCCCGGGCTTCAGGCCCTTCTTTCCGGTAATATTGTTCCAGGCGGCGATTATTCTGGCGGAAACATTGAATCGCTTCGCAACCGATTTCAGGGTATCGCCCTTGCGGACAGTATAATAACGCGTCACCTCCCTGCTCTTCAGTTCCTTGCGCTTGGACTTATTCTCGGACACAATCTTTCTGGCCGGTTCCGCCTTTTTCTCGCTGGCTGCCCTGACCGGTATCGCGGCTGTCTCCGTCCGTCGCGAATCAGGCTTAACGACAATCCGCAACACCTTTCCCTTGAGTCTCCGGGATCCCCTCAGGTTATTGCTGGAAGAGATTTCCTCGGGGCTTACCCCGAAACGTTGCGCGATGGAATCAATGGTGTCTCCCCTGGAGGCCCGGTAACGGATTGTGACGGCCTTTTCGGCAAAGCGCTTATCTTCGGGAATCCTGGCGTATTCGCGCAGGAAAAGGGCTTTCGTCCCTTTGGGGATTTTCAGTTCGTAGCCCGGATAATCCGGAGGGGTGCACCATTTCTTCAATTCGGGGTTGAGCTGGCGGATCTCCTCATGGGGGACCTTGATGATTTCGGCCACCAGGTCCAGATCGGTGCGCGAAGGGATGGAAACGGTGTCGAATTCTATGGGGGGAAGATAGGCCACGTCGGCGAAACCATACTTGGCCGGTTCCTTGGCGATAATGGCCGCGGCCAGAAGCTTTGGCACATAATCCTTGGTCTCGCGCTTGAGGTACGCACCCTGGGATAACTGCCAGAAATCCCTGCTCTCGTACATATCGATGGCCCGCAGAATCTTGTTCTCGCCCGCGTTGTAACCAGCGGCGGCGAGATACCAGTCCTTATTGAACAGACTGTACAGTTCCTTCAGGTACATGGCCGCCGCAATGGTGGACTTCAAGGGATCACGTCGCTCATCTATCCATTGGTCGATACGGAGTGAATATCTCTTTCCGGTTCCGGCGATGAACTGCCAGGGACCGACCGCGCTTGCATGGGATTTAGCGTGGGTGGAAAAACCGCTTTCAATCATGGCCAGATATACGAGATCTTCGGGAAGTCCCTCTTTTTTCAGAACCTCCTGCATCATTGGGATATATCTTTCCGAGCGTGACAGCCATTTGGCGAACCAGCCCCTTCCCCTGGTCTGGAAATAATTGACAAAGTACTCAACCTTGCTGTTTACGGTGAGCGGGATGTCAGATGCGGGCAGGTCATAATCGGGAATCCTCAGTTCCAGCTCTTCAAAACCGTCGGAAACATCGCTGGAAGCAAAGGCGTCGGCAACGGGCAGCTCAAGGGCTCTGGACAGGCTCCTTTCGTCCACCGGAGCGGCGTAGGCGGTAGCGCCCCGCCTGCCTTTCCCGCGAGAAGCCGCATTCTCGCCGCTGAATGAAGCCACTTGTTTCAAGGCCGCCATTTCATTGGCGGAAGATGACGCAGCGGCAGGAACCACCGCCGCCCCCAACGCCAGAGCCAGACTTGCAAAAATAACAGATTTCATTATTTAATCCTTCCTCACATACTCAATCTATCCGGATACGGGGGAGGCCTTTTCAAAGGCGAAAGTATAAAAAAGAAACTATGCACTGTCAACGCAAAACGGGGGGTTAGAGAGGCCGGGAATCCGGGGGAAGAGCTAGATGAAAGAGGCGCCAGCGGTTTTCAATCTGCTTCTTCGGGCCAGAAACGCCTCTCCATCTCTTCGAGAAGCGGCAACAGGCTTGCCGAATCATGGGCGGATATGGTTACAGCGCCGTATAATTTCACCGCCTGGCGGGCCTTGAGAAAGGCGATAGGGTCCTTCTTTTTCAGCCCGGGCATAAGGTCCTTTTTATTGAAGACCAGCAGACGGGGTTTTTCCGACAGGCGCAGATCTTCAAGAATATCCTCCACACGGCTGATCTGCTCCTCGAAGCGCGGGTTGGACCAGTCAACCAGATGAATCAGGAGATCGGCATCCTGCAATTCTTCAAGGGTTGCCTTGAATGCGCCCATGAGAGATGAAGGAAGTGAGCGGATGAAGCCCACGGTATCGGTTACGATGACCTCTCTTTCGCGGGGAAAACGGAGCCTTCGCGTTGCGGTGTCAAGGGTGGCGAACAACAGATCCTCCGTGAACACCGTGCTTTTCGTCAGTGTGTTCAGGAGGGTGGATTTTCCGGCATTGGTATAGCCGACTATGGAGACAATGGGAATCCCGGCCTTGATCCTCCGTCGACGCCGCTCGTATCGGCCGCGGGAAAGCTCTTCCAGCTCGCTTTCCAGCCTAGAAATACGCTCCCTGACGCGACGGCGATCCACTTCCAGCTTCGTCTCTCCCGGACCGCGGCCGCCGATCCCCCCCATGAGCCGCGACATCTGCACACCGCGCCCGGCCAGCCTGGGAAGAATATACTTCAGCTGCGCCAACTCCACCTGCACCTTCCCGTCCAGACTCACCGCCCTGCGAGCAAAGATATCCAGAATCAACTGGCCACGGTCAATAACCTTCAGTTCCGTCATCTCGGAGATGGAACGGACCTGAGCGGGAGTAAGTTCCTGGTCGAAGATCAGCATGGTGGCGCCCAGTTGGAGGGCGCGGATGATAACCTCCCGCATCTTCCCTTCCCCCATGAGAAAACGGGGGCTTATGTCGCGGCGGATCTGGATGAAGGCATCCAGGACCTCGACCCCGCCTGTGCGGGCAAGCTCCCGCAGCTCGTCCATGGAGTCTTCAACCTCTGAACGCGGATTGCCCGACACGGATACAAGTATTGCCCGCTCTTCCGCGCCCCTGACTTCCCGCGATTCAGGAACGGATTTTTCCAGCGAGGCCTCAAGGGAGAAGATGAAATCATCCGCTTCCAGGTGAAGACGATCAAAGGGAACGGGCGGATCAACGCGATAGGGGGGAGACCCGTGGGTTGAAGGCTCAAGGCAGGCGATTTGAATGGCAAAAGATGTCTTGTCCGGAACAAGAAGGAGGGTAGCCAGAAGATCCAGACGCAAAAGGGCAAGGTCGGTCAGGTCGTCTTCGGTGACGGGTTCCCCCTTCAAATGGGTATGGCACAGGCGAAGCCCCCTTAACCGCTTCTTGCCAAGGGGATAGTCGGTGAGTTCAGGGATCAGGAGTCCTCTCTCATCTCCCACAATCACATACTCTACCAGACCGATACGGCTGATGAGCACCCCAACCTGACGCCCGGTCTCAAGCGACAGTTTCGACATACACGTGGCAAGTTCCCGGGTCAGCACCTCACCGGCGGGAATCCTCCGGCGATAAAGCCGCTCCAGCGCTTTCAGTTGGCTCTGCTTCAAGCCGGCCAGGTTTCCGTAGATCTGTCGGATGATGTCGTCCTTTCTTACCCAGCGGCCCGGACGGAGGTTGCCGGACCCGTCCGCTTCCGGAAAAACTACATACCGATTATGTTATAGCCACTGTCCACGAAATGGATGCCGCCGGTGACCCTTCGTGAGAGGTCGCTGCACAGGAACAGGGCCGCGTTGGCCACATCATTCTGTTCTATATTGCTGCGCAGCGGGGTCTTGGCCTCCACATGGGATGCAATCTGATGAAACCCGCCGACGCCGGAGGCCGCCAGGGTCTTCAGAGGCCCCGCCGAAATGGCGTTCACACGTATGCCGTCCGGTCCCACGGCTTCGGCAAGATACCTGACATTTGCCTCAAGAGCCGCCTTTGCCACTCCCATCACGTTATAGTTGGGAAAAACCTTTTCCGAGGCGTAGTATGTCATGGCAACCACACTCCCTCCCCTGACCTTCATCAAAGGATAGGCCTCTCTGACCATGGCGACAAGTGAATAGGCGCTTATATCCATGGCAAGGGCAAATCCCGCCCTGGATGTATCGAGAAAGGAGCCTTTCAATTCATCGCGGTTGGCAAAGGCTACGGAATGGACCAGGATGTCGACACCGTCCCAGACCTTTCCGACCCCGGAAAACACATTCCTGATATCGTCGTCCCTGGTCACGTCACAGGGATACACCTGACTGACACCGATGCTCTCCGCCAGTGGCAAAACCCTCTTGGCAACCGCGTCATTGGCATAGGTGAAAGCCAGTTCGGCGCCCTCGCTACTGAAGGCCCGGGCTATGGCCCATGCAATACTCTTTTCATTGGCTATACCGAAAACTACCGCCTTTTTTCCATCAAGAAGACCCATACTAACCCTCCAGAACTCAATCCGCATATGAAACGTGTGCGGGAATAATAGTAGAAAAACGGATCAATTGCAACCGGCGGTTCCACGCGACAAGGCTCGCGAATCGCCACCACCCCCTGAAACCACGAAGGACTTACCGCTTTAGTACAGAAAGAAGGGTAACAGAACCAGAGGCGGAATTCAGCATCGTTCAACCATCGTCATCCCTCATTTCCACGCCCAATATCAATGAAAATACATCCAGAGAAATCCCTTGCCTTTTACCTCTGGTATGCTATTATGCCCAATTTTTAAGCAAACATGCCTGAACAAGGACTGAAAAATGGTTTCAAGCCTCGCCATAGGCAAGCTGGTAATCTCTCCACCCCTTATACTGGCGCCAATGGCCGGGATAACGGATCTCCCCTTTCGCTCCCTTGCCAGGGAGCAGGGGGCGCCCCTGTGTTTTACCGAGATGATCAGCGCCCAGGGCCTCATACGCCAGGGGAAAAACACCCTTGCGCTGCTGCGCGGTGACGATAGAGACCGGCCGCTTGGAATTCAGCTCTTCGGCGAAGACGCGTCAGCCCTCGCTGAGGCCGCGAAAAAGGTCGAGGGGCGCTGCGACCTTATTGATATCAATATGGGGTGTCCGGTCAAGAAGGTTGTCTCCAGCGGGGCCGGAAGCGCACTTCCACGAAAACCGGACAGGGTAAAGGCAATCCTGAGGGAGGTGCGAAGGTCCACCAGACTGCCCCTTACCATCAAGATCCGCACCGGCTGGAGCGCCTCGGAGACATCGTTTCAGGAGATTGCGCGCATTGCGGCCGAGGAGGGGTGCGACGCCATAACGCTCCATCCGCGCACGCGCAGCCAGATGTTCGCGGAGCACGCCGACTGGGACAGGCTGAAGGAACTGAAACAGCTGTCCAGCATTCCAATCATCGGTAGCGGCGATCTTTTCAGCTGCGATGATGTTGTGAACATGTTTTCCCATACCGGCTGCGACGGAGTCATGATTGCACGAGGAGCGCTTGGAAACCCCTGGATTTTCCGGGAATCGTCGCAAGTTCTTTCCGGTGATTCACCGAAACCGCCAACCTCGGAAGAAAGGCTCTCGGTCGTGCTGAAGCACCTTCGACTCCTTCAGGAAATGTACGGGGAATATACAGCGGTTCGTGAAATGAGAAAGCACATTTCCTGGTATGTGAAAGGGATTCCCGGCGCCGCCAGGTTCCGGGCCGATATCAATACCATTTGTGAGATTGGCGTTTTAAGGGAAATAATCGGGAAATTCTTCTCCATGGATAATGATGAGCACGCCTGAAGACCACATGAGGGATTATTTCATAAACGTCCTGGACAGCGTGGGAGACGGTGTGATCGTTCTCGACGGCAATCATCGCATCACCTTCCTGAATCCCGCCGCCGAGGAGGTCACCGGCATATCGAGACGGCTTGCCGAGGGGCGCCCGTTCAGCGCATTTTTCGGCAACGAGGAATTCCTGACGGAAATGGTTGCCAAGACAGCCGAAACCGGCATGAGCATCTCGGACCATGAAAACGTCGTCCTGAAAAAGGGAAGAAACATTACCCCGGTAAACGTGACCGCATCCCCGCTCCTTCTCGCGGATGGCGAACGGATTGGCATCGTCCTCGTCCTGAAGGATCTTACCAACATCAGGGAACTTGAGGAAGCTGTCAGACAGGCGGACCGCCTTTCCACCCTCGGCGCCCTCGCCGCGGGATTGGCCCATGAGATAAAAAACCCCCTGGGAGGGATCATGGGAGCGGCCCAGCTCCTGGGAAGGGAACTGCCGGATGGGAGTGAACTCCGCGACTACATCTCCATCATGCTCAAGGAAGTGGATCGGGTAAACAGAATAGTTGAAGAGCTCCTCAGTCTTACGGCGCCGCGCGGGCTCGAACTGAATCGGGTAGATCTTCATCGCGTGCTCGGGGACCTGGTAATGCTGCAGAAAAGCGCAATTGGAAAGAATCACGCCGTCTTCCATCAGAATTACGACCTCAGCATCCCCCCGGTTCTTGCCGACGAATCACTTCTGTCCCAGCTCTTTCTGAACCTGATCAAGAACGCGGTGGAGGCGGTGGGAAAAAACGGGCATATCAGGGTAACCACCCGCGTGGTATCCGAATACAGCATGACGCAAAAAGGGGAACGCGCTTCCCGCATGGTCGCCATTGACGTTTCAGACAACGGGCCCGGCATGGGCAAAGAGCAGATGGAAAATATCTTTACCCCGTTTTTCACTACAAAACCGAAGGGTACCGGCCTTGGCCTGGCCATCTGCCACAAGATCGTATCGGAGCATCGCGGAATTATAAAGGTCGATTCGGAGCCGGGAAAAGGATCAACATTCACGGTGCTCCTCCCCCTCATTCGATGAGCGCCGGCAGCTCTGCGGCCATTCATTTTCTTATTTCACCTGCGATTTCAAGAGTAAAGGATAAATTGTTATGTCACTCAACAGAATACTGGTAGCAGATGATGAAGAAAGCATGCGGTGGGTGCTTTCAAAGGCGCTGAAAAAAAAGGGATTCAACGTGGACCTGGCCAAGGATGGAGAAGAGGCTCTGGAAATGATCCGGATGACCCCCTACGATCTGGCCATCCTGGATATCAAGATGCCCGGTATCTCCGGCCTGGAACTGCTGGATCGCGCCCTGAAAGTGCAAAACAACCTGCTCGTGGTTATCATGACTGCCGAGGCAAGCATGAAAAACGCCGTGGAAGCCATGAAACGCGGCGCTTACGATTATATAACCAAGCCCTTTGACCTGGATGTTATCGATGCCATCATCGAAAAGATCGACAAGGCGCGCGAAATCACCTCCCAAGTATCCCTGCTGAAGGAAGAACTGAAAGAGCGCTACCATCTGGAAAAGACCATCATCGGCAACTCGCCCGCCATGCGCGAAATATACAAGACCATCGGCAGGATTGCGCCAAGCGACATCACCGTCCTCATCCAGGGCGAATCCGGAACCGGCAAGGAGCTCATCGCCCGCGCGCTTCATTTCAACTCGAAGCGCATCGGCAAACCGTTTACCGCCATCAATTGCGCCGCCATTCCGAAAGAGCTGCTGGAAAGCGAGCTCTTCGGTTTTGAAAAAGGCGCATTTACCGGCGCGGTTGAAAGAAAGCTGGGAAAATTCGAGCAGGCGAACGGTGGAACCATTTTTCTTGACGAGATCGGCGATATGCCCCTGGATCTCCAGGCGAAGATACTTCGTGTCCTTCAGGAAAAGGAAATTACGAGAACCGGCGGAAGCCATAGTATTGCCGTGGACACCAGAATCGTGGCCGCGACCAATCAGGATCTTGGGGAAAGGGTAAAGGAGAAGGCCTTCCGCGAAGACCTTTACTACCGCCTGAACGTGGTTCCCATAAACCTGATCCCGCTTCGCGAGAGGAAAGAAGACATTCCCCTCCTGGTGGATTATTTCCTGAAGGGCAGTTGCGCCGAGATGCAGGTCCAGTCAAAACAGTGCTCGGAAGAGGCAATGCGGCTCCTGTGCGGTTATTCATGGCCGGGAAATGTGCGGGAGTTGGAGAATACCATCAAACGCGCAGTAATCCTCTCTCCGGATCCGCTCCTGTCGGCCGACGACTTCCCGGCGCTGACCAGCGCCCAGGGAAGTCCGGTCCGCGGCGAGGAACAATCCCTCGAGGCGCTGGTTGATATGAAGCTCCGCTCCAGCCTCGGCAAACTGGACAAGATGGAGGCCGGCGATCTGTACGGCATGGTGCTTCAGCAGGTGGAACGCCCGTTGATCCGTTTCGTACTGGAGAAAACCAGAGGAAACCAGGTAAAGGCCGCGGAGATCCTGGGTATCAACAGAAACACCCTGAGGAAAAAAATACTGGATCTGGGCATTGAAATCAGAAAAGACTGATGCACCACTGACGTGAGAAATATTCGGAAGGAGGCTTATACCATGAAAGGGATTGAACGATTCAACCTGGATACCAGGTCCACGCTTCTGATGATTATCGATATCCAGGAGAAGCTGTGCAATGCAATGGACAGTGAAATTATGGCGAAGAATATCCGCAATGTCTCGATACTGCTGGAAGCCGCCAATGAACTTGGGGTTCCCGTTCTCGCCACCGAACAGTATCCCGCGGGTTTGGGAGGGACTCTCCCCGAGTTAAAAACCAAAATACACTCAATGCCTCTGGACAAGATGAGTTTCAGTTGTTGCGGAGAAGAATCGATTATGACCACAATAGAGGCATCCGGCGTTCATAGTATCGTGGTGACCGGCATGGAAACCCACATCTGCGTTCTGCAGACGGTACTCGACCTGCTCGCTAAAGGGCTTCACGTCCATATTGTCTCCGACGGCGTCATAAGCCGGCGGAAAAGCAACTGGCGCACCGGCCTCAATATTGCGGCCAACGCCGGGGCGGTTGTAACGTCAACGGAAACCGTGCTTTTCCAGTTGCTTCGCAAAGCCGGCACCGACGAGTTCAGGAAACTCTCCAGACTGGTACGGTGACGCCATCCTCGCTGCGCTATTCCCGGCTTGCCAGATAGCGCCGCAGGGCGGCGACTGAGCCTTCTCCAAAGGCGGTGAATTCTATCCCGAATCCGGATAAATTCTCATTTTTCCCGGCCGGAGAATCGTTTTTCCAGCGAATTACACCCTTTGCCTGGATTACTGTTTCAGGTTCGCCGGGAAGGGAAAAGGCGACGGACACCTCCGTCCCGACATCCAGGGAATAGTCCGTCGTCACAGACAGGCCGCCCCGGCTGACATCACGCGTCATTCCGCTCATAACAACGCGATAGGCCTGGAACCGGACCCGGGTGACCAGCGGCGTCCTCTTTTCCCTCCTGTCCAGTTCGGGGATATAGCGGCGAACCGTATCCAGGTACAGTGACCTGTCAAAGGGCTTGGTAAGCAAGGCGTCGCACCCCGCGGCACGGCAGATATCCAGGTCCTCTTTCTTTGCCGCCCCTGTCGCCATGATTACAGGCGTGTTTGAAAGTTCCGGGTTTCTCTTGATGGCGGCGCAGCATTCGGCGCCATTCAATCCGGGCATGTACAGATCCATGATCACCAGGTCCGGCCGCATACGGTTGACGATTGCCAGGGCCTCACCACCATCCCGCGCGCAGAGGACGGAAATCATGGATCCCTTCAGGAAACCCTTCTGGATCTCCAGAAACATGCTCACATCATCGACTAACAGTACCTGTTTCGGCATAATGCGGCAAACCTGTTCTTTGTGGTTATTTTCCCACAAGGATTCGCCTTGCGACGATATCGTGATTCAGCCACACAACCGGGGCGGAGGGAGCCCACGAGCAATCAAATATCAGCCGACCAACGGCGCGGAATACGGCGCGGGAAAGTTCAGCGCACACAATATCTTTCTGGTCCCGGTTCATATCCAGAATACGGTTGGCGAAACCGAGCATCAGCGATGCCTGTCGGGAGCTATTATGTCTGGGCCACTCCCCGAAGTTTCTGAACTCCCCATTAACGGGGTCGGACAGGTATGAATCGGCCGCGGTCAGAACATCTTCCAATGACACCCCTTCCTTGAGAAGCGCCCGGCATGCGTCCATGATATCCTCGGCCGGTCGGCCTCCGCCTTCCTTTTCCAGCGCCCGCAGCAAAGGATACAGGGACAACTCCACACCCAGAAACAGGGCGCTCGAGTTTGTCTGTATCTCGGGACAGTTGAAGACAGTGGCGCTGATTCCTTCCGCCCAGGCCTCGGAGGCCGCCTCTTCCAGGCGCATTTTCGCCCACCCCTGCAGGTAGGGGGCATAGGACTGCCAGGTATAGACTCCGTTGATGAGGACCTCACAGCCATGATATCCGTACGCAGTATAGGAAACACGTCCTCCGGTTGTCCGGATTCTCTCCCGGATGCGCCCGGAAGCCGACAGCAGACAACGGAAGGTATTCGCCGTCACCTCATCGAAGCTCAGCCTGCACAATTCACCAAGTGATGATTTCCAGAATACTTCCGATGGGGTGAAACGCTCCCCCTGTCCCTTGAATACACGGTTCATCACGGGCATGAGGATCCGGGCGCGGGGAACCCCGCCGGCCATGGTATGGGAGAAGACTACGTTTCGACCATCGGGAATAAGGGCGTCCAGTTGCTCCATAACCAGTTCAAGATTTGACGCGAATCTTTCCCTGCCTGCCTTTACAGCCTGTTCAATGGCGGTCCAGTCCAGTTCCACCCCTTCCCACGCGTCCGACTTCACGCCCTTCAGATACTCCACCGGAGAATGGCCCGACTCGTCCCGATCCAGATCAAAACCGGCCTCCAGGGGGATATTGACTATTTTGCCCCCGAGAAAGGCCTCCGATTCCGCCAGCTCATCGTTATTCAATGGGCGCAGGGCGCCGTCGGAATCCCGTCTGCCGACCGTAATACCCAGTATCGTCATGCCGGCGTTACGGGCCTGCTCCACAAGGCCGTTGGCATAACCACGCCCGAAAAGCTCACCGAACAGGACAAACACATCTCCCTCTCCGTAACCGGAGACGCAGGGAAGCTCCCTCAATGGATTGAATTCAATCATTTTTATTGTCCGCCTTTCTCCTAGTCAAATTCCGGGACCCCGGCGCCCCTGCCGAAGCAGACACCTCTTTTTGATTTTTTTATAAACTCAAGAAGATATCGCACATCTTCACTCGGCTCAAGCTCGGCCTCCGCGGCTTCCAGGTTCTCACGCATGTTGGGACCGCCACGGAAAAGAAGTTTGAAGGCGTTTTTCAAGGCACGAACCCTGCGGGTATCGTAACCGTTTCGCCTCAGTCCAACGAGGTTGACGGAACGGACGGTATGGGTTTCATCCATGATGCAGAAGGGAGGCACATCCCGTGAGGTCCTGGAGAGGCCCCGCATCATGGAAAGGGTTCCGATGCGGCAAAACTGGTGTACAACACAGTTTCCGGAAATGATTGCCTTGTCCTCAACCGTAACGTGTCCGGCAAGCAATGATCCTCCCGCGAGAATAATACCGTTACCGATGGCGCAGTTGTGAGCAACGTGGGACTGGATCATGAAATAATTCCCGTCACCAATCAACGTCCCGGTACCTTTTCGGTTGCCCCGGTGGACGGTCACGTATTCCCGAAAGCAGTTGCCGTTTCCTATTTCCAGGTAACTCTCTTCACCTTTATAACCGAAATCCTGGGCATCATGCCCGATGATGGCGCCGTAATGGATGACATTCTCCTGACCGATGGTAGTTCTGGGGCCTATCACGGCATTAGCCATTATAACCGTTCCACTGCCGATCCGCGAGTTATCGCCGATGATGACGTTCGGACCGATTATTACCTGTTCTTCAATTATGGCGGACGGACTGATTCGAGCGGTTGAGTCAATCATGGATACCTCTCTTCCGGTTCCGCGTATTCGGCAAGCAACTCAGTAGTCCGAACGCACGGCATGGTTTTCAAATCGCGTAAACTCACCGAGGAAAGTCAGATTGACGGTACCTATGGGACCATTACGCTGCTTGCCGATAATAATCTCGGCTTTTCCTCTGACATCGGGGTTGTCCTTGTTGTAGACCTCGTCCCGGTACACGAACATAATAACGTCCGCATCCTGTTCGATGGCGCCTGACTCGCGCAGGTCGCTCATCATCGGCCGTTTATCTGTACGGCTCTCGAGCCCCCGGTTCAATTGTGAAAGAGCCACAACCGGCAAGGACAGTTCCTTTGCAAGGGCCTTCAGAGAACGGGAGATCTCCGATATCTCCTGTTGGCGGGATTCCGGCGAACCACCCCCTCTCATCAACTGGAGATAGTCCACCACAATCATTCCGATACCGTGCTCCGCCTTCAGCCGACGAGCTTTCGCCCGCATTTCCAGCACCGAGATGGCCGGGGTGTCGTCAATGAACAACTGGGCTTCGAACAACTTTTCCGCCCCGTGCATGATCTTTTCCCACTCTCCCTCAAGGAGGTTACCGGTTCGCAGCCGGCTTGCGTCCACCCTTGCTTCCGAACAGAGAAGACGCGTCACCAGTTGCTCCTTGCTCATCTCAAGGGAAAAAACCGCGACCGGACAGCGGGGCTCCGCATACATAGAGGCATACTGGGCGATATTAAGGGCGAAAGCGGTTTTACCCATGGACGGCCGGCCCGCTATTATTATCAGATCGCTTCGCTGAAACCCGGCTGTTTTCTCATCCAGGTCGATGAAACCAGTGGGCACACCAGTTGTATGATCCTTTTTCTCATACAGTTCGCCTATGTGCCTGATGGTATCCTTCAGGATGGCGCTAAGCTGAAAATAAGGCGTCTTCAGCCTGTTTTCAGAGATCTCGAAGATGGTCTTCTGCGCCTTGTCCAGCAACTGCTCTATCTCTGACTGCTCATCATAGCCATCCGTGACAATCTCGGTCGCGGCGCTGATGAGGTTCCGGGCAATGGCTTTTTCCTTTACTATCCTGGCGTAATAGGCAATGTTCGCGGCGGTCGGCACAAAATCCACCAGGGTGGCAAGATATGCGCCTCCCCCAACCTCCTCCAGCTCTCCCCTTTTCTTGAGAACAGTAGTCAGTGTTATCAGATCGCAAGGCTCCCTGTATTCATTGAGCTCTATCATGGCCTTCACGATCTTCCTGTGGGACTCGCGATAGAAATCCTCGGGAACCAGGATGTCAAGCACCCGGTTGATAGCCTCGTTTTCCAGAAGTATTCCCCCGAGGATAGACATCTCGGCCTCGACACTCTGGGGAGGTAATTTTCGCATATTAACAACAGACATAAAAACCGCCAGCACCAACATCCTTGAATTGGAAAGTTGAATACTATAACCCGTGCATGGTAACCGGTCAATAACATTTGGCCAGCAGCTTAATAGTCGATATCGGGAGGATTATCGCGTGAACAACGCCGGAAAGAGAATCGATAGCCGAATTGCCGAGAGTGGAAAATGAGCGTCATTAAAGTCTGCTTTTGACGGAAATAGATACAAATATCCTGTCGGCCAAGGAATCTAATAGCATCAGTTTGCGCTGGCTCAGTGCGTCAGCAATAGCTTGGCCAAATAGCATGCCGAACCAGGAGTTCCGAAAAAAACGTATGGAGATGCGGAAGAAGGTCCCATAAGCTTGACATCATATTAATAACTGGTTATTCTTGCTTCAATTAAAATATGGAGGTGAAATTTGTCCAGCTTGCTCACTGCCTGTACATATGTGAGAAGAATTTGGATATATGCGCCGTATGCTCTGCCTTTACCAGAAGGTATTGAAAACAAAAGGAGGTAACAAAATGAGAAAAATTCTCGTACCACTGCTGTTTGCTCTTCTCGCAACACTCACCGCTTCCCCCCCCCTCCATGCGGGAGAAAGGGCGGGGGCCTTCTCCGTCTCGCCTTATATAGGCGGGTACACCTTTGACGGTACTCAGCATTTTGAGACCAAACCTGTATACGGGTTGAGACTTGGATACGACATCACGGACAACATCGGCGTGGAAGGCGTGTTCAATTACGTCGCCACAAAGTCCACCAAAGGATACGGGAGTAGAAACGCCATCTCCTACCGCCTCGATCTTCTGTATAACTTCCAACCGCAACAGAAGCTTGTTCCTTATGTCGCCATTGGTGGCGGCGGAACCAACATCGACGGATCCAACTACACCAGCCATACCTTTGTCGGAACGGCCAACGTAGGGGGCGGTCTGAAATACTTCCTTACTGATTCTATTGCATTAAGAGCAGACGCACGCCAGATATTCCTTTTCAATGGGAACGAAAGCCTTCCTGCATATTACCCCAACGCCAATAATAGAACATGGGCCGGTTACAATGAAAAAAACAACGGTGGGCTCATGTTCAACTGGGAATACTCGGTTGGTGTAAGCTTCCTGTTCGGCCCTCCCAAAAAACCCGCGCCGGTTGTTGAACCGCCACCACCGCCACCCGCGCCGAAACCGGTTGAACCACCGCCACCCGCGCCGAAACCGGAACCCGTTCCCGAAAAAATCTGCATGACCCTTAATGTCGAGTTCGATTTCGACAAGTATGACGTAAAACCCAAGTATCATGACGTCATAGGGAAGGTTGCCGAATTCATGAAGCAATATCCCAAAACCACAACAGTAATCGAAGGACACACGGACAACCGCGGAAAATATGAATATAACATCAAGCTCTCCGAGCGGCGAGCCACCAGCGTCAAAAACTACCTCGTAGAAAAGTTCGGCATCGAAGCAGAACGCATTTCCACCAAGGGCTACGGCTACACCAAACCGATCGCGACAAACAATACCGCAGCGGGCCGGCAGAAGAATCGTCGCATTGAGGCGATGATCGACTGCATCATCTATGTAGACAAGTCCGAAGTTAAATAGTTTAAAGCAGTATCACGCGACAAAAAAAGGGTTCCCATTGACTAGGAACCCTTTTTTTGTCGAGCCCGCCCAAAACCCATCTCGCCCCTCTTTGTACTCATCCGTAAATACTGATATACTTCACCACGTCCGTCTTTCACGAACCATTAGTCTTTTTCACTTTCATATGGAAAAAAGGGACATAGTAATCCCTGTTTGCCCAAAATGACCGGAATATCAATCCCTCACAGGGCCTATTTAACCGACTCGCATGATCATCTTGGATAAAGACGATGGGCTCATCAACCAACGGCGCTGCTTCGATGTCACGCAACATCGGACATCTTCATCAAAGGAGGAAGAAAACATGTATTCGAAATTTCTAACCCGGTTACTGAAGCGCACGGTCTTGACGGCCCTGGGCCTGCTGCTGGGAATATCCCTCTACGGCTTACCGGTACAAGCCGCCATTCAGGGCGCCTGGAGCACCCAGGCCAGCAGCTACAGGGGCCAGAACGGACAGCGCATAACCTTCACGTTTCCCGGCGGGGGGACAACATCCGGCCGCCTGTGGGGGACGGGCACGTACACCGACGACAGCTCCATCGCCCTCGCCGCCGTGCACGCCGGGCTCATATCCCCGCAGAGGGGCGGCACGGTCACCATCGAGATAATCCCCGGACAGAAATCCTATCAAGGCAGCACCCGGAACGGCGTCACCAGCAACGGCTACGGCTCGTGGCACGGAAGCTTCAGGTTCGTGGATTCCAGGCAGTCCAGACAGGATGACTACAGCCAGTCACGCCGGGAGGATTCAAGACACTCCCGTCAGGACGACTACAGGCGTTCAAGAGAGGATGACTCCAGACGTTCCCGACAAACGGTCCGCGACAGCTCCACTGTTCAGGGCGCCTGGAGCACCCAGGCCAGCAGCTACAGGGGCCGGAACGGACAGCGCATAACCTTCACGTTTCCCGGCGGGGGGACAACATCCGGCCGC
>CAZFCG010000067.1:18362-21200 GCA_964517595.1 uncultured Geobacter sp.
GGAACGGCGTCACCAGCAACGGCTACGGCTCGTGGCACGGAAGCTTCAGGTTCGTCAACCCGTAAGCCTGGAAACGCGCCCTCGATTCCATGCCGGGCCGCCACAGGATGGCCCGGCCCCAAACAGCCTGTATTCAACACGATTGGAACGAAACGGAGGAATTCATGAAGGTAGTGGCATTTAACGGCAGCGCACGCAAAGATGGCAATACGGCCATTCTCGTGCGTCATGTCTTCGCGGAACTGGAAAAGGAAGGTATTGAAACGGAAATGGTGCAACTGGCGGGAGAGAGGCTGCGCGGATGCACCGCCTGCCTCGTCTGCCGGGAACGCAAGGACGGCAGGTGCGTACTGAGAGATGACCCGGTTAACGAATGGATCGATTTGATGCGGGCAGCGGACGGCATCATCCTCGCATCCCCAACCTATTTCGCGGACGTAACGGCGGAGATGAAAGCCCTTATCGACAGGGCCGGCTTCGTGGCAAAGGCCAATGGCGAGATGTTCAGGAGAAAAACGGGCGCCGCCGTGGTGGCCGTAAGGCGAGGAGGCGCCATTCATACCTTTGACACCATAAATCACTTTTTTCTTATAAACCAGATGATCGTCCCGGGCTCGTTTTACTGGAACATGGGTCTTGGAAGACAGATCGGCGAGGTGGAGAACGACGAAGAAGGGATCAATACCATGCGGATTCTTGGAGAAAACATGGCCTGGCTGATGAAAAGAATCAACGGATAATCTATTGCAGGGCGTACGTCATCCCATGGCAGCCGAGGCGTACGCATGGATCCCCCCCCCTTAACGGAAATACCCTTTTATCTCGCAACCGGACATCCATGACGAACGGAACACTCCCCGAACCCGCGGCAGGAGGCGACCTGTCGCTCCTCACATTAAATTGATCAAATATTAATCAGGTGTCGTTGCCTGATACAGGAAATGTGTTTATACTTTAGCGAAACAAACATTGGACGGGAAGTAAAACTTCACGTCGAAATGAATTGCCTGTATGCGAGGAAATTGAAATGAATAAAGGGATAACCTGCAAGGAACTATACCTGTGGATGTCGGAAGAGAAGGAGTTCACAATCATTGATGTACTTCCCGCCGAATTCTATGGATCAAGGCATATTCCGCAAGCCGCAAACGCCTGCATCTACGGGATGGACTTTATCGAACAGGTAAGAAAGATAACAAGCGATAAAAAACGCTGCATCGTCGTGTACGATTCCAGCGACAGATCACAGGCTTCAGGATATGCTGCCTCCAAGATGGCCAATGATGGTTTTACACAGGTGTTCGAGCTGGCCGGAGGTATTGATGAATGGGAGGGCTCGGGTTATCCGGTGGATGTGCTTGGACCCGACATGGACGAGGAACCGACCATCACCGATGGGGTCCATGCCGTTGATTGCCAAAACAGCAGGCTTGAATGGACCGGCAGGAATATTTTCAAAAGGCATCGTGGCGCCATTGACATCTCAGGGGGGGAAATGGTCGTTGAAAACGGTGTCATTACTTCAGGTTACCTCACCATTGACATGCGCTCCATAAGAGATGAGGACCTGACGGATCTGGCTGAGAACAGCCTGCTGATTCGCCATCTCATGTCGGAAGATTTCTTCCATGTGGACAGCTTCCCCGATGCGCGTTTCGAACTGAAGGAATGCCAGGTTCTGGCGGAAGCGTTTCCCGGCTCTCCAAACTGCTCCATTAAAGGGTCACTTACCATCAAGGGGACTACAAACGAGGTTATTGTGCCGGCTATGGTCGTGCCGGACAATGGCGAAGGCATCCGGGCCCAGGCCTGTTTCGACATCGACAGGACCGAATGGAACATTGCCTACGGCTCGGGTAAGCTGTTCGAAAAACTCGGCAGGCATCTCGTGAACGACACAGTCTCACTGGAACTGTATATTACCGCACGATGAGATTACAGGTGTAAGGATATTCCAGACGGCCCCTTCAGGGGCCGTTTTCTTGACTGGAAACCGTGAACCTTCCAGACGGAATCCCGACGGAGGCCCATGCAATGACGGAAAAGACCTATGATGAAAATGAAGACGAAAACCCTTCAGGGGAAGTCTTCAACCGCCCGGCCCTCCTTGCGCGAATCGGTGGGCGACAGGAAATGATCCCAGGTTTTGTGGCATTGTTCACGGAAACAATCGACAAGTATCTCCCCGGACTGGAAGAGGCTGTAACCGCTGGGGATCTTCAGGCCGCCAGAAAGATTGTCCACACCCTGAAGGGGATGGCTGGAAACATCAGCGCGGAGAGGATCCAGGCGCTTGCCCTGCGCATGGAAACTATGGCCAAAAGCGGGGATGTGAACGGCCTCAGACGCATTCTGGCAAGGCTTAACGACGAATTGGGACTCTTCAGGTCCGCCGCGGCCTGAATGCCTTTTCACCCACCTACAGCTACGGCTGCCCCCTTCTTTTACGCCACTCGCAATGCATTCCGATGTGTTCAGGAATGGACAGATCGTCGACGCCATTGACATTTTTCAATTTGAACCTATAAATCTATTCATATTTACTTCTGTTTCCGGCGCTGATGACTTTAATTCCCAGCTCTCGGACGCTGATCCCGAATAAGTCGGATGTTAAACCTGAAAACGGCATTTCAGCCACAGAGAACACAGAGATATAATAGCGAAAAAATAAACAGCCAGACTCCCCATAAAGGTGACAATCGTAATATCTTTGTTTTAAAGTAACTGCTTGAAAGTTCTACGAAAACCCTCTGTACTCTCTGTGGCAATTGCTTTTTTTTAGGTTAAACCCAGATTTTCCATTTGCCGATCTTGCCGGTAATGATCTGATGTGGTCTA
>CAZFCG010000068.1:0-21017 GCA_964517595.1 uncultured Geobacter sp.
TTTCCGGATGGCCACTAGATATGGTAATATGACTTGTGAACTGGATTCAGCAACGGAATCACTGTGCTTACCTGTCGCATAGGAAGAAAAAGATGGCAATGATTCAGTCCGGGTAACTATCGTTGTAGGGTTATGCTGCGGCGTTGATTACTTTTGAGGGAAATTCAACAATGGATGACCTAATGAATGACGCTGAAATGACCATGATCATCTCAAGCGACATGGATGAGGTTGAAATCGTAGAAAAACGTCAGGCCGTCCTCCAGTTCAAGGTCAACGCCAGTACAGCCACATTTTCTCTGAATGCACCGCAGATAATCATTGGCCGGGCCAAAGACGTCGATCTCCGTATACCTGACAGTTACCTCTCCGGAAAACATGCCCGCATCCTTGTTGTTCATAATTTCTACCATATCGAGGACCTTGGCAGCCGGAATGGTACATGGGTAAATGGAGAGAGGGTCACTTTCATGCGTCTCGCTCATATGGATGTAATCAGGCTGGGGCAGACCAACCTGTGTTTTCACCAAAAAGATGTAGTCGATGAAGATTACATCCACAAGTTAAACCTGCAAACGATTCAGTCCCTGGCACTGGCTGTGGAAGCAAAGGATCCCTACACCAAGGGCCATTCCGAACGTGTTGCCGAAGTTGCCGAACATCTTGCCACCATGATGAGTCTGGCCGAAACCGATGTCGAACGGGTCAGAATTGCCGGAATTGTCCACGATATCGGTAAGATTGGGGTCCCTGAAACCTTGCTGTTAACTAAATCGGGCCTTAATGAAGCGGAATACGATGTGGTAAAGCAACATGTGGTGGAGGGTAAACATATCCTGAAGCCGCTCAATTTTCTGAGCGATATCATACCGGCCGTGTATCACCACCACGAGCGATTTGATGGAACAGGGTACCCAGACGGCCTCGTTGGCGAAAAGATACCCCTATGGGCCAGAATTATCCAGGTTGCCGATTCCTGTGACGCCATGGCCATGAGTCGGCCTTATCGGGCGGCTTTTTCGAAAGAGCGGGTGATAGATGAATTCACCCGCTGTGCCAGCACCCAATTTGACCCCGACATCGCCCGCACCATGATTGAAATTCTTCGGCACTGATATCAAGCAGGGTGTTACGGTGTTGTGACCAATAACACGGAAATATTGTCCCTGCCGCCATTTGAATTGGCAGCATCAACGAGATTCCCTGCCAGGGTGTCAAGGCAGGTGTCCCGGCTTGCAAGAATGGCTTCGATTTCAACGTCGGTCAGCATATCGGTCAGGCCGTCGGAACAGAGCAGGAGCAAATCCCCCTGCTTGAATTCAACAGTTTTATAATCGAGGCGGGGCGGATTTCCACACCCGATTGACTGGGTTAGAGTATGAAAATATTTCTTTGGAATCTGTTCAATGGGAACGCCGTTTGCCAGTCGCTGATAGCCGACGGTGTGATCGTTGGTGAGTCGTCTTAGTTTATTCCTGTCCCTTGTGAGTACCCCCTGAGGCATAAAGGAAGGGATAGTATGGGTGTGTGGTTCATGCTGAAACAGATAGCAACGGCTATCCCCGGCATGAGCGATATACGCCATTTCCTCCCGCAAAACCGCAGCAACCAGAGTAGTTCCCATCTTCGAAAACGATGAGTTTGTGAGTGCTTTGGCGCTTATCTCCCAATGAGCAGTCTGCATGGCATGTACCATCAGCTCAAAATAACCATCAATCTCAGTGCGTTCGATATTGGAACGCAAGATGGAATATACTGTTTCAACAGCAAGGGCGCTTGCAACTTCACCGGCATTATGCCCGCCTATACCGTCTGCCAGCAGGTAAATGCCAAGGTTATCATCCGTGTGGATGAAGTCTTCGTTATTTTTGCGGACAAGGCCGGGATGTGTGTTATGGGCTGAGATCATGAAAGTCTTTATTGTAGTCTTGGTTGACAGTGAAGCTGATAAATCGCTTTCAGAAATGAATATTTATCGGACGACTGGTCTCTATTGAAGTTCGATGCGGTAATTGCCGGTTCAATATGAACTGTAATGCCATCTACAAGAAATTCATGGCATAGGAAATTAGTTTCAATTCTCTTTTTCACAAAAAGCGCTCCGGTTAAGTCTGTCATCGGCAATATGATAAACGGTATAATATGATTTTTTACTGGACAAATGCCGGCCGCGTCCAGTTCTCTTTTCATATGCTTCAACAGGTTGAGAGCCTGGTTAGTCAACTGGATATTTATGTCAGGAGTTAAATCGATAATAGTGAATGTCCGTATATTAACGATTTTCTCAAATGAAATCAGGAGAGTTGAAAACGGTGCGTTATAGCGTAAATTTCGCTTGATCTCGAGATCAAGAAAAAAAGCCATGGTCGCTGCATTGAATGCACCTTGAGGGAGTTCGATCTTTTGTGAAACAGCCTCTTCGGCACGAAGTTGTGCTTTTTTTATAATATTGTCTAATTTTTCTGCGGAGAAACCATGGGAAATCAGTAAGGCTCGTATTTCATCTGCGACACCATACCCATCCAGTCCCTGATCCGCTATCTGCTCAATAATCGAAAGTATCGCTTCTTCATCAAGATTTTTCGAACTGGTGATAGTCTTTTTAACCCAGGCGCCTTTCAATGCCGAAACGGTTTCAGAAAACTGACTTGCAAGTTTCCTGGCAACTTCAGAGACAATATTCGAGTCGATATTCTGTGATTTCAACCGGTTGAGAATCTCGCGCTCAATTCTCGTAACAACTGCTTTCAGCAACATGCCGCCGCCACGGGCTGAAACTTCGGATGATTGAAGGGCAAGGGCGGTACTCACCTTTTCGATATAATCACTTAAAATTGCCGACATTTGTTGATCATCAGTGCTGACGCCACCTTTTTTTATTTCAGCAGCCAGGACAATCAGCCTGGCCGCCTCTTCCGGTGCTTCCTTGATTCCTTCAATCAGTTCATTCAACGTGAGTCCGATCTGGTCCGATGCCTCAACCAGAATCTGAACCAACCCATCACTCTCCAGCTCTTTACTCAGCTCCTTTACGAGCGTCAAATAATCGGAAGGGGACATCCCTTCGGCAAATAGACCATCTTTAAGCTGTGGCAGCAGGTACTTCAGTTCCTTTATATCCGGCAGCATACGTCGGATAATCTGGGCCAGTCTCTTGACGGAAATCTTACGGTCGCTTCGGTATTCTTCTTTAATCAGTCGTACAATAACCCGGTAACTGATTTTATTTATCTCGGTAACGACAAGCTCCTGTGCGGCAATCAATTTCCCTGTTTCTCTTTGAAGCTTGATAGTATCGAGAATATTCTCCTTAATCTTATAGATTGTTTCGAGCATTTCAGCCGGAGTATGACGGGCTCCATCCGCAGATTTCTCCGATGAAGAGAGTTGATTGTTGATTGATCTTATTTGAGTTGTTATGAATTTGTCATAATCGGCCTGGGATAATTCGGAAGGGTTGGCTGTTCCTGTTGCGGGAACTTCATTTTCATTGGCGGAACTGCGCAGAGATAAAATTTGCAAAAATTCCCCGAGGATTTTACCCGGATCAGACTGGACATCAGGTCCTGTTCCATGGGAATTCTGGTTGCCAAATAGTGACTGAGTTTCCGAAAATACCTCTTTATTAACGACAGCATCGTCAAGAGTTACTTTCTTATACACAACATAATTGATTTTTATGCCTTCAATACCTTTCTTGGTGAGGTACGTCTGCATTGCATCTACGCTCTTGAAATCAGATAGCGTTCCCATAACGTAAAGAAATGCCAGAGCGCTTTCCAGAGAGGTATTCTTGTAGAAGCTGACAGACTGTATTCCAGCCTTTTTGAACCGATTGTTAATTCTCTGAACGCTGACTACCTTGTCAACACAATGATTTTCAATATAAATAGAGTCTTTTTCGGCGATTATCGTTATAGGGCTTGAAATGTCGAGCAGTGGCTGCAATACCTTAAAAAAGGCTGCAGCGCTATCTTTGGTTGTTTGATGGCTTCCTCCGTACATAAATGCATTATTGAATGCCAGATTAAATGCCCTGGCAAACTGTAATGCCTGTGTTATATCTAAAGCAGCTTCAGGTATGTCCAAGGTGTATCCCTGTAGAAATATATTTTATTTAGATTTCATCCGGAAAGTGTCGACAGCGGACGGATTGGAACTTCCCCGGAGCCCCTCGTAATCGGATACCATCCTTCGCACGGATCGACTACTCTGCTGTACTTCATGCGCTTTCCCGTCATTCACCCGCTTGCATTGAAGCCGTACGAGGGGTTACGTGATAGCCCCAACCTGTCCCTTTGCAGCATTTTCGTGGGGTTTCCGGATGGAATCTATGTAAGATCGCTTTTGTGAACGTAATTTTCAAGCACGATTTTAAACTCCATGCAATCGGCAAAACGATTATCGGGGTTCGCTGCAATTGCCTTCAAAATTATATCCTCAAGTTCGCTGTTAATTGAGGAATTAATTTCAGATGGTCTGGCAATAAAAAAAGCGTCCGGCTCGGTTTTCTTGCGTTTGATCAAATCAGCAGCCGATTCGTTATGTATCGGTAAAAAACCTGCCGTCATCTCAAAGAGGATAACGCCAACGGAGTAGATATCGGTTCGGCCATCAATTGCAGCACATAAAGCCTGTTCGGGTGACATGTACAAAGGTGTTCCGACCAGCATCGGTTTCGCGCTGTATTCCGCCCAAACAGCCCGCGCTATGCCGAAATCCGCCACAAGCGCACGTCTGAACCGGTCATCAATAAGAATATTGGCCGGTTTGATGTCTTGATGAAAAACTCCTTCTTCATGAGCATATCCCAGGGCATCGAGAATTTGGCAGATAAACTGGAATGTTTCCGTCACCGGAAGGATTCGCTTCGTAGGAACCGGATGTTTGCGCGCCTTGCTGATGATCGTTCTCAAGTCATGCCCTACAACCAGCTGCATAACTTGAAAAAAGAAATCCTTGGTCTCTCCCATCTCATACACAGGCACAATATTCGGATGGGAAAGAATCCCAATCGTCTCAGCTTCATCGCGGAACATCTGCTGGGCTTTTGCGGTACTCGCAACTGATTTGGGGAGGATTTTTACCGCGACCTGGCGCTTGAGAGTGGCCTGATACCCGATAAACACTGCGCCCATACTACCTTGCCCCAATAATTTGACCAGCGTAATGGTTCCGATATTTGCACCTATATATTTTGAAAGGTCATTAGATGCGATAGTGCCCATAGATCTTTCTCCATCTGTAATGCTTCGCGATCAAGTATAACAATTTCGCAAGAGGGGTAAAGTCATAAAAACATGAGGGTATTTGACAGCCTTGGAGCTTTCTGTTATATAACAAAAGCATATGTTCAGCTACCAATTTCCCAGGCAAAAAGTACTTTGCGATGAGAAACCGTTTTCCCGTGAACTGTTGCGCAGTTTGCTGGAGATGGTCTACACGGGTTCTCCCCCGTTCACCGGATACTTAAAGGTTGCAGGCATTGGTTCCGACCTTCATTTTCTTTTTTTCTTGAAAGGCTCACCATATGCTGCCGGCAGATATCAGAAGAACAAGCCGGTTGGTTATTCAATCCAGGATTTTGGTAGAATTCTGGCATCAGCTGATGATAAGGCCATATCAATAACCCTCTGTCAGACAGACCCAATTCTGTTGAAATGCATGTTGCTCTTTCTGCAGACTGAGCCCGACATTAAAGCACCTACCTCATTACTCGACATTGAACGCATTGTTCGACATTTTGGTGAGGAAGGTGATAATGGGATAATTGCTCTTTGCCGGGACAGAAAAATAAGTTTTTTCTTCAAGGCCGGAAAGCGGGCTTTTGCCTATTATTCCGATATGGCGTTCAAACGTCCGGAAGGAATGAGTATTGACGAAGAGATACAGCTTTATGCATTCCAACAATCTGGAGAATTGGTGGAGGCTTTCTTTTTCCGTGATATACCTGCAAGCACGGCAGAGGACGTAAACCTGTTTGACAAAGATTTGCTTTATACACTTCTTACCGAAGGGTATCTGAAGAACAAACGCAAAGAAGATAAAGAGGTATTGCCTGCGACTGCTGTGGAGAGTGACAACGTTCCTGATGTCCATCAAAAGCCTGAGTCTCCGAGCGTTGTACTCATTATTGAGTCAGGGCCTCTGCAGGGGAAAAGTTTTACTGTAAAGCTTCCTTGCACAATCGGACGTAAAGACTGTAATTTTATACTGGATGATCGCATGATCTCGCGGCGACATGCAGAACTGAAACTAGTTAAGAATAAACTGGCAATAGAAGATCTGGCGAGCAGGAACGGTACCAGGGTTAACGGCAAGAAGATTACCGTGATGCAGCTGGACCTAGATGATTTGATAACCATTGGACCGATTAATCTCAGAGTTTCTCCTGCATAGTCCCCCCTCCTGACCAATCTGCTTGCCTCATACAGGCTCCTCGCTGTTTCAAGTGGGTAAGCCGAAATCCAGCTTACCAGCAATCAAATAGGCCATGTTGATTAGATTCTTGGGGGAATTCCGGTGACAGTTTATTTAATTTAGTAGAGATACATATACTGGAACTTGGATCCATGGTCCCGGAACTTCCGGAACTTCCTGCTTGGACTGATCAATGCTGTTCATGCCCTGACCGTGCACCTTTGTTATTTCCCCGTCAAATTCCCCTCAATGAACATGCCGATGATGGATGTCAGGCCAGTGCACATGCGCATGGATTAATGGTTCATGCAGGTGCAAGTGGTCATGCTTTCCCTCATCTGCCGCGCCGTCATGCCTGTGCCGATGATGCTCGTCATGCTCATGGGAGTGGGCATGGGCGAATTGTTCATGCCGGTGGAGGTGCCGATGCCTTTCTCCATAGAGAAAGAACATCCCCGAAAGCATCACCAGAGCCGCCAGCCAGTATTCCCCTGACGGCTGTTCGCCGAGAACGGCGACCGACAGGATCGCGCCGATAAACGGTCCCGACGCGAACCAGGTGCTGGTCCGCGCCGAACCGATCTCACGCAGGGCGATGATGAACAGGACAAGGCTGGCCCCATAGCTGAGCGCCCCGACGACAAGCGTTCCCGAGATCTGGAACAATGTTGCCGGAACACGGAACAGGAGCAGGAACAGCAGGACGTTGAACAGGCCGGCAATCCACCCCTTCATACAGGCCAGAAGAGACGCGGGAAGTGATTCCAGTTCGCGGGTCAGGTTGTTGTCCACGCC
Source organism: uncultured Geobacter sp. (assembly GCA_964517595.1). Taxonomy (GTDB): domain Bacteria; phylum Desulfobacterota; class Desulfuromonadia; order Geobacterales; family Geobacteraceae; genus RPRC01. The sequence goes on from CAZFCG010000068.1 coordinate 7,216, forward strand.
CCAGAGCAGGCAGGCGGCAAGCACGGACAGCCCGGAAACGGACAGCCTCACGTCTGCATCGCCGCTGAAAAGGACAAGGATGGAGGCGGCGATGATAAAAATCTTGCCGGTCCAGACCCGCACACCGACCGGTTCGTGAAAGATCAGCCAGGCCAGCAGCGTGGTGGCCACGGTCTCGAAGTTGAGCAGCAGCGACACCTCGGATGCTGTCCCGGTGCGGATGCCGTAGGCGAGAAAGAGCGGCGCGGCCACACCGCCCGATGCGATAGCGCCGGCAAGATGCAACCACTGCCGCCGGGAAAGGGACTTCATGACCTCATGAACCGGTGTGGCCTGCCGGAGCACGGCCCCGGTCAGCCCCAGGCCCGACCCCAGGTAGAGCAGTCCGGCCAGGAGCGACGAGGGCATCTCGCCCACAATGGCCTTGCAGGCGACCGGAGAGATCCCGAAAAGAAGCGCGGAGAGCAGCGCCGCATGAAGACCGGTTTTCTTCATGTCACGCCGGCGGAAGATTCTGCAGAATTCTATCCGCGTCCCGGTCCGTTATGGTCTTGCCGTAAACCTCGGCATAGAACTCCCGCATCTCCTTCTTCATGTCCCAGTCCCTGAACAGATCCGGATGGAACATCTTTGCCAGGTAGATGATGAACAGCACGGTTTCTCCGCTGGCGTTGTCCCATGAGTAGATCCCCTCGGGGGTGGAAAACACCTTGCCGTTTTTCACGGCTTTCTTCGAAGCCCAGTCCGGGTCCTTCATTACGCTGTCAACAGTGACGTTCCCCCGGCTGATGAGAATGATGTCCGGGTCCCATGACAGCACCTGTTGCTTGTCCAATTCGGCGAAATTATCGTCCTTTGCCCGGGGCAGGTACGTGCCGCCCGCGATCTCGGTATCCCAGTGCATGGCGCTGCCGAACCCCTGGCTGGCCGTCATCTTCCCGCCTTTCCAGCCGTAATAGACTGAGGGACGGTCTTTCTTGTCTATCTTCGAGGTAATGGCGCGAATCGCCTTGATCTTCCCGTCGAAGTATGCGCAGTACCTGTCGGCTCTCGCTTTGGCGTCAGGCCCGAGCAGGTCGCCGTAAAACCGCATCTGTCTCTTGAAATCCGCAATGAAATCGTCGACGTTCTTCGACCTCCTGTCGGCCGTGAACGCGCACGCCGTCCTGAATCCGGCCGCCTTGAACTCCTCACCTTTCCCCTTGTACATCCCGGTCGTGTACAGGATGAGATCGGGTTTCAGTTCCCGCATCTGCTCTGTTTTGCCGCTATGTGTCGTCGGAACGTTCCGTATCTCGGGAAAAAACCTGTATGCCCACGGCGACTGTTTCCCCATCACGCACAGGCGGTTGCCCTGACCCAGGATGTAGATCCTTTCCGAGGAAACACAGTGCATGCTAGCTATCCTCGTCGGGTTGACCGGCACTTCGGCATCGTTGCCGCACATGTCGGCTATCACTTTGTACTCTCCGGCATGGAGCCGGGTTATGCCCGGACCGGCCCCGAAGAATACCGTTACAGCCAGAGCCAGCATGACAAGCGCGATTTTTCGTTTCATTCGAATCCCTCCTGTTTTATTGGTGAAGTATTTCACGAGCCTTGCGGTCCGACAGCTCCCTGTTGAAAAACAGACGGTAAAACGCCTTGGTCTCCTTCACGATATCCAGGGGATAGCGATCCGGATGGAGCAGGTTGGACAGCCACTGGACGCCGAGAAGGTGCATGTGCGACGGCGGGCGATCGAACCAGTTGAAGGGCTCATAGGGGATGAGATAGACCCTTTTTGCGCGGACGGCGCGCAGGTTCTTCCAGCGGGCGTCCTTCGCTATCCGCTCGTAGCAGGCCTTCTCCTTTACCAGGATCACATCCGGATCGTAGATGAGGAGTTGTTCCATGGTGATCCTCTCCAAACCCATGTAGCTGGTCTCCTTCATCCGGCTGACATTTCTTCCCCCGCTCAACGGGATGAGCTGGGTATGCATGGAGCCTTCACCTTCCGTAGCAAGGCCGTCCACCCCTTCGGCATAGTACACCGACACCCTCTTTCCGGCGGGGATTCCGGCCATGGCCCGGGAGGTCTTTCGCAGGACGTTCACGGCATAACGCTCAAGTGCGGCTGCCCGTTCTTTCCTGTTGAGGATATCTCCCAGGAAACGGAAGGCAGCCGGGTAATCGTTCACCGAACCCATGCTCAGGTAGAGGATAGGGATGCCCAGCGGTTTGAGAACCTGCTCGTACTTCCGGTTGATGGCATTCATGTCCCTCCGCTTCAGTTGCCAGAGGATGACAACGTCCGGTTTCACCTTCAGCAGGGTCTCCACGTTGATATTCCTGCTTTCACCGGCTATGCCCCCCACCACCGGGAGCTTCTTGAAGCGATCAACCGTGTAGAATTTCTCGTTCCCCCGTAGCGGTGAACTGAGCCCGGCCAGGAGATTGGGATCAATGGCGTAGATGAGGTAGGTTGCGGGCGGCGACAGGCCGACCACCCTTTCTATCCTGTCGGGAATGACGACCTTTCTTCCGGTCATGTCGGTGACGGTGCGGGCATGGGCGTTGGAAACGACAAAAAGGGACAGGAAAACAACAAGGGAGAGATAACGGAACATGAATCCTCCGGAACTGGATCTCACGGCGGAATGTCCGTGAGCATTTTATGCAACAGGATGAACAGGTTATCCAGGATGGAAAACCACAATCAAATGATCGAATCGATTAGGGGACGACAGGAATCCGGGAGGGGTGAACGGAAAGAAGCGGTGAAAGCAGGGAATAGAAAAAAGGCCAACGGCGCAACAGCCCTTTGACCTCCTGCGGCGATGCATGCGCTCCTTTCCAAACACGGGAGGCGAGGCTGTTTCCGGCATCGCCCATAGCCCGCACACCCTAGCCTGTGCCGTAGGTGTTACGGGTCGGAGACCTATGTCACAACGAGACGTTATATAGCACGATACATTGCGATATGTAAACTGTTAGTGTCCTTATCAGATCCGGGCAAGCGCGGTGATGCCTTCCGCGCGAAGCGTTTCAAAGTTGAAGTTACGGGCGCCGAGGGCCTCGGCCAGAGGCCGGGCCAGGTCGGTCCGGATCAGGCAGCCCTTCGAATTCCGGGGACGCCGAATTCCGGGGACCGTTTATTTAATTTAGTAGAGATACATATAATGTCCCCGGAACTTCCCCCAACATTTAACGATACAATCCCCCAATATGCTAATTTCTCTTTCTTTCCCACGACAGGAGTCGCTGATCCGGCAAGGCCGGCGGCCTGAAAGCCCGGTTGCGGGGTGTCTGCTCGGCTGATATGATGCTGGTGTTGAAAAATCGTTACGGGAGGAGACGGGCATGATGGGACGATTGGTTTCATATGATCCCTCCAGCGGCGAACCCTTGGGAGAGGTTCAGGCCACGCCGCCGGAACAGATCGCCGGGGTGGTGACGCGGGCCCGGGCCGCGGCCCGCGAGTGGCGCGGATTGGAGGCCGCGGAGCGGGTCGCTGTTCTGCAAAAGGCATACGAGAGGGCCGGGACCCGCAAAAACGAGCTTGCCGTATTGCTCAGCCGGGAAATGGGAAAGGACATCCGCCGCTCCATGGGTGAAGTGAACTGGGTGACCCGCGGTGGACCGCCCATGGCCCAATCGGCCGCTGAGGCCCTGCGCCCCCGCGATATCGGCCGCGGCGCCAGGCTGGAGTACCATCCCCTGGGGGTCGTCGCCGTCATCTCCCCCTGGAACTACCCCCTGGCCATGGCCAACAACTTCATCGCGCCCTCGCTGGCTGCCGGCAACAGTGTCGTGCTCAAGCCTTCCGAAGAGACACCGCTTGTCGCCGGGGAATTCGTTGCCATGATGAACGAAGTTCTCCCGCCCGGCCTGCTTCAGATAATCCATGGGGACGCTGAACAGGGACGGGCCCTTGTGGAAAGCGACGTAAACATGATAGCCTTCACCGGCTCACGGGAGGCGGGCAGGGATATCATGGTCCGGGCGGCCCCGTGTCTGAAACGTCTGGTGATGGAACTGGGGGGTAACGACCCCATGATCGTCATGCGCGACGCCGATATCGAACAGGCGGCCCGTTTCGCCGTGGCCAACAGCTTCGAAAACGCGGGCCAGATGTGCGTCGCGACCGAACGCATCTATGTCGACGGGAAGATCGCCGAGCGCTTCGAGAAACGGGTCGTCGAACTGGCGGCCGGTTTCAGGGTCGGTCCCTGGGATATGCCCGATGTCGATATCGGACCAGTCATCAACGACGCTCAGCACGACAAGATAGTGGAGCACATACGCGACGCCGAGGCCAAGGGCGCCGGTGTGCCGCTGGGCGGTTCCCGGCAGCCGGAACGATACATCCATCCGACCGTCATCCTCGGCATGACGCCTGACATGCTGGTGGAGCGGGAGGAGACCTTCGGCCCGGTGGTCGCCATCAGCCGTTATTCCGATATCAGGGAAGCGATTGAGCGGGCCAATTCGTCCACCTACGGCCTTGGCGCCGTGGTTTTCGGAGGACCGGAGGCGGAAGCGGTTGCCGATGAGCTGGAAGCGGGGATGATCGGCGTCAACCAGGGAGTGGGCGGTGGCGGCGATGCGCCCTGGGTGGGCGCGAAGCAGAGCGGTTTCGGTTTCCACGGCTCGCCCGAAGGTCACCGTCAATTCGCCCAGCTCCGGGTGGTGAGCCGTTAGGCGGAGCGGAGTGTTGGCGCCCACGCCTTCCGGAAACCGTAGATTCAGTCGAGGGTCTTTCCCCATTATTTCCGGCTGGCCGGAGGGTTCCGAGGAAGCGGAAAGATAAGCATGCAAAAGGAGGATAAGGTTTTGAGGAAAAATTACATCTCCGGTATGGCGGCCGCGCTGGCTGTTGCAATATCACTGGTCGCCATGGCCCGGCCGGTCGGGGCGGCAGACGGGCGCCCCGACCCGGAAAAGAAGGTCGAAAACAGGAAGGGCATAACGGTTTTACTGCCCGATGGCTCTCCCGCCATATCGAAAAACATCATGCTAATCGTTGATGTCAACCGCGAGGTCGGCGAACAGGAAAAGATGAGGCCCTACGGCACTTTCAGCATTCCGGTATCAAAAAACATGATGAAGGTCGTAGGCGTCACGCGAAAGGTTGGCGAAATGGAAAGGCTGGGGCCTTACGGGCCTTTGAGTTCCGATGAAAAAGGCTTCCTCCCCCTGCCGGAAGAGGTTCTGCTTGCGGCGGAAAAACAGCATTCCTTCATGAATGTGGGGAACTTTTTCCCCAGGGTCATAATCTACGACAAGCCGTCGGATTCGGTTGTCTTCAAAGGGGGAGGATTCCTCAACACCAAGGATATCTTTTTCGGTCGCCGCAAAAGCGTGAAACTGACCCGCTGCAGCCTGGACGAAGAGGAAAAAAGGGAGTTCTTTGCCGGCGGCGCGAGGTGATGGCTTTTTTCGCGACAATTCAGCTCCTCCCGCCCTTTACCTGACACGCCCTCCGGTAACCGGCAAGACCGGGAAGATATAAGGAGGATTCCAGGTGAATGCATCCGGGAAGGTTTTGCGTTCCCGCGGAATGAGATTTCGCAACAGACGAAGGATATTCAGCCCAACATCAACGAAGCCCTGTCTTGCCGCGGGTTTCAATCCGTCAATACTTTGCTAGAATTGCTACAGCCTGCCCTGTTGCATCGTACAGGGATATTACTTCTTCCTGACGGGCGTGAGGGCGGTCTTTCTTCATGCTGTCATTCCTTCCGGGAGCCATTATGCGAAAACAGGGAAAGAACAGAAGACAGTTGCTTGAAGAGATAAGTTCCCTGAAGGAACGAATCGCGGAACTGGAAACCTCTGGCAGGCGCGAGGAATCCACGCGGGAAGCGCTGGAAGGCGCTGAAGACATCCTTCTGAAGGTCTTCAAGACCATTCCCGACCTGATTGCCTTCATCGACAGGGACCACAGGATTCTCCTCTCCAATTGGCACGGAGGGTACAAGTACGTGCCCGAAGAGCTTAGAAGAGGACATCCCTTCTGCTACGAGGTGTATTACGACAGGAAAGAACCGTGTGAATACTGCCATGTGGATGAAGTGTTCAGGACCGGAAGGGCCGTAACCTACGAAAAATGCAATCCTAGAATAGGTCATGTGGAGGTCCGCGCCTTTCCCATCCTTGACGATGCGGGCAATGTTGCAATGGTATCGGAGAACATCCGGGACATTACAAGACGCAAGCAGGATGAGGCAGCGCTCCAGAACAACGAACGGAAGCTGAAGGCCATCGTGAACGGTTCCCCTATCGGTCAGTTCGTCATTGACCAGGATCACCACGTGGTTTACTGGAACAAGGCCCTGGAGAGAATTTCCGGGGTCGAGGCTTCCCGAGTGATCGGCACGAATCGCCATTCCTTCATCTTCCACAACAAAGAGAGGCTGTGTCTGGCGGATCTGGCGCTCGATGAGGATTTCGAGGCCATTGACCGCTTGTATGGAGACGGGTACAGGAAATCAAGCCTCGTGGAAGGCGCCTATGAATGGACCGGATTCTTTCCCAATCTGGGCCCGGACGGGAAATGGCTCTTCTTTACAGCCGTGAGCATTCGCGGGGTTGACGGAGAGATTATCTGCGCCATGGAGACCGTCGAGGATATCAGCGAGAGTAAACGGGCGCAGGAGGAGCAACGCAGGCTCGAAGAGCAACTGGCCCAGGCCCGGAAAATGGAATCCGTGGGCCGGCTGGCGGGCGGTGTGGCCCATGACTTCAACAACATGCTGACGGTGATCATCGGCCAGACGGATATGGCCCTGGCGCGCCTTGACCCGTCCGAGCCCCTTTATTCCAGGTTCCAGGAGATACTCAAGGCCGGTGAGCGTTCCGCGGAACTGATAAAGCAACTGCTCGCCTTCGCCCGCAAGCAGGTCATCGCGCCCAGGGCCCTGGACCTGAACGGGACCCTGGAAGGGATGCTCAAGATGCTGAGGCGGCTTCTGGGCGAGGACATCGATCTTGTCTGGAAGCCGGGCAGGGGGGTGTGGCCGATCTTCGCGGACCCCTCCCAGCTGGATCAGATCCTGGCCAATCTGTGCGTAAACGCCCGCGACGCCATAACCGGCGTCGGGACGATAGTCATCGAAACGGCAAACGTGGCGTTCGACGATGCCTACTGTTCCCTCCACAAGGGTTTCGTCCCGGGCGAATTCGTGCTCCTGGCGGTCAGCGACGATGGCTGCGGCATGGACAAGGAAACCCTGGAGAAGATATTCGAGCCCTTCTTCACCACCAAGGAACTGGGCAAGGGAACCGGCCTGGGCCTGGCGACGGTCTATGGCATAGTGAAGCAGAATGACGGTTTCATAAATGTCTACAGCGAAAAGGAGCATGGCACGACCTTCAGGATATATCTGCGAAGGCACGGCGATGAGTCGGCGGCGTGTGAAGCGGACGTCGGTGAGGCGGTCAGGCGCGGGCATGAAACCATCCTTCTGGTGGAAGACGAAGCGGCGATCCTGGAGATCGCCCAGGCCATCCTGGAGAGCTTCGGCTATGCGGTGCTCACGGCTGGAACACCCGGTGAGGCGATCCGGGTGGCAAGGGAGCATGGCGGAGGCATAGATCTGCTGGTGACGGACGTGGTGATGCCCGTCATGAACGGCCGCGAGCTTGTGGAAAAACTCCGATCCTGTTACCCGGGCCTCAGATGCCTGTACATGTCGGGCTATACCGCCGATGTCATTTCCCGAGTGGGCATGCTGAGTGAAGGGATTGATTTCATCCAGAAGCCGTTTTCCGCCGAGAGTCTGGCTTCCAAGGTCCGCGAGATGCTGGACCGGCCCTCCGGGAGAAGGGCGGAACCCCTGTCCTGACTGGCGCCGCGGATTTCAGCGGAACCCTTTTTACCATTGCTGCTCATCTTCTTTCCCCGAAATATCAACTTGGATTCGGCAGTTGAGTCATTCTTCATTCACTTCGTGAGCCCTTCTTCCGATGCTCCAGCTTCTTTTCGAGCCCACCGCCTACCGCGGGGGATGCCCGGTTTCCGTCAGCCTCATTATCGACCCGCGAGAAACCCGATACCGGAGATGACCTGTTCAATGGCCGTGCCCAGCATGGCGATGCTTTCCCCGCGGGCGGACGCATCGGCGCCTGAGGAAATCTCCATTTCCAGTCTCAGGGAGAGCTCCCTCACCTCGTTCATGGAGAGATATGCCGCGACGCCTTTCAGTGTATGAGCGAGATCCCGCGCCTTGCCCGCATCGCCGCAATCCAGGGCCTTTTCCACGTCCCGGTGGAAATCTCCGTATTTCCGGGCGAAATCCTCCAGCAATTTTCCGTAAAATTCCCAGTCTCCGTCGAAGCGTCGCATGGCGTCAGCCAGGTCCACTCCAGCGAGGGATTCGGGCCACGACGCGGAACAAGGGGATGGGCCTCCCTTTCCCGGTTGCTCTGGTTTTTTTGTTTCCGCTCCGGCGGGGCAGAGGGCCGCGAGGCAATCCGCCAGTTCGTACACGGTAAGCGGCTTGGGCAGATAACCGTCGAAGTCTCCGGCCAGCAGACGTTCCCGATCCCCCTTCAGGGAGTGGGCCGTAAGCGCGATGATGGGGATGCGCGCGCCGGCCTCCTCTTCCCGCCGGATGTTTGAAGCCGCTTCTTCGCCGTCCATGACAGGCATGCGGATATCCATCAGGATGCAGTGGAAGTTGCCGGTCCGCCAGGCATTGACCGCCTCCAGGCCGTTTTCCGCGCATACGGGTGAATGCCCCAGTTTCATAAGGATAGTGGAAACAATCTCCCTGTTGATTTCGTTGTCTTCCGCGACCAGGATGGAGAGGGGGCGGGACGCAGGCCGTGCTTCGGCGTCTTCCGCCTCGGGAGGCGCGGGCGTCCGGCCGGGCTCAAGCGAAAAGGGTATGGTTACGTGAAAGGAGCTTCCGGCGCCGGGCGTGCTTTCCACCCGTATCTCTCCCCCCATCAGTTCCGCGAGACTCCGGCTGATGGAAAGGCCCAGGCCGGCGCCTTCGTACCTCCTGGACAGGGATGAATCCGTCTGTTCAAAGGGGTCGAAAATGTTTTTAAGGTCTTCGGGCGCGATGCCGATACCCGTATCCGTGACGGTGAACCTTATGATGGCGTGGTCTTTGTCCCGTTCAACCAGGCGCAGAGAGAGGGCGATCCCTCCCTTATCGGTGAATTTCACCGCATTTCCCAGCAGGTTGAGCAGTATCTGCTTGAGGTGAGGTTCATCTCCGGTGAGCATGTCCGGAATGCCGTTGTCGATGTCGCTGGTGAAACCGAGCAGCTTTTCCCTGATGGCCGGGTAGATGCTTACGATGACGCTTTCAATGCTGTTGCGCGGCGAAAAAACCTCATGTTCCAGGACTATCTTTCCGGCCTCGATCCTGGAGATGTCCAGAACTCTGCTCACCACGGAAAGGAGGTTGCGCGCGGCGATGTCCATCTTCTTTACAAAGTCCGTCTGTTCCCCGGTCAGGTCCGTCATCCGGAGCAATTGCGCTATGCCCATGATGCCGTTCAGGGGTGTGCGGATTTCATGGGTCATGTTGGCGAGAAACTCGCTCTTTGCCCGGTTCGCGGCCTCGGCCTTCTCTCGCGCCTCCACAAGCTCCTGCTCCATGAGTATCCGTTCCGTGATGTCGCTGTTGGTTCCGATGACGCGCACAGGAGCGCCTGCGCCGTCACTTTCAACTACCTTTCCCCTGCTCAGGATCCATATGTACGAGCCATCCTTGCGCCTGAGACGATACTCTAACACGCATAGCGGCGTTTCGCCTCGAAGGTACTTCTTCAGTGCGGCACATGCCCCGTCCCGGTCATCCGGATGCAGCCTGGAATCCCATTCGTCCAGTCCGTCGCCGATTTCATCATCCCGGTAACCGAGCATCGTTTTCCAGCGTGGAGAATAATAGACCCGTTCGCCTGCCACATCCAGGTCCCAGACAGCGTCTCCCGCCCCCTCCAGGGCGAACTGCCAGCGGGCCTCGCTTTGGCGCAGCTCCTTTTCCGCCCGCAACCGTTCCTCCAGGAGTGCTTCGAGGAAAGCGCCTTTTTCCTCCAGTTCCGCCGTGCGGCGGGCGATCCGCTCCTCCAGTGACTCGTTCAGTTCCCGTATGGCGCGTATCCTTTCCACGAGGGCGTTCGCCATGACGCTGAAGTTGTCTTCCAGGTCGTTCACTTCCAGAATTGCGAACCCCGATGGGTGGATTTCCACTGGATTGAGCGGGTGGGTGGCCAGTGCGGCGGCGGCCGTGCGCAGTTGCTCCAGGGGCGCCGCCAGCCTGGCGCTGATGATGCGTGACAGGGGAACCATCACGATGATTACGGCGGCCAGGAGCGCAAAGGCCTCAACTGCTTCTTTGTTCATGCGCAGCAGGAGAGGATTGAAAGGCGACTCGACGATAATCTTCCAGGGGACCTCGGCGCTGATCTCCGTTTCGCTCACATACATGGACCCGCTCCAGCGCCGCTGAATGCTCCGGCCCATTTTTACCGGGGGTATCCATTGGACGACTTCCGGAGTTATCCTTCGAAGGGTGCCGCTGGTTGATGGCGCATACACGGACATCATTGGGACTTCATCACGGGTGCTGGAGATCACCCTGCGGTAGCGGTCCGTGACGATGATCGAAAAGGGTCTGTCGCCGGCGATGCCCTTGAGGTATCCCTTCAGATCATCCGTCCGTATAACTCCGACGCAGTAACCATGATATCTTCCATCCGCCACCAGTGGCGAAAGGAGGCTGATGGCGGGGGCCGGCGGTCCGATCCTGCCGATGACCACATCCGGCACATACGGTTTCATGGTTTTCCTGAGAATATCCACATAGGCGCGGTCTGAAAAATCCACCCCAAGGGTCGAGCGCCCCAGCTCATCGATAAGGGGAGAGTAGGCTATGGTGACGGCTTTGGCGTCCAGCACTCCCATGCGGCTGAATGAAGGGGCGGAGACCTTCATGGACTCCAGCAGGCTCTGCATCTCTTTCCGGGTCATCCCTCGCGGATTACCGATGCGTTCGGCCAGGGCCTGGACGACCCGGCGGTTTGAGCTTATCCACCTGGCGGCCGTATCCCGCGTCTGGATGGTTGCGTAGGAAGTCCTTTCGGCCAGTTCCGCCGATTCCTTGCGCATGGTCTCCCGCAGGTCCAGGATGATAATGATGAGGGCTGGAAAGAGGACAAGGGAAACCATAATTGGAAAAATGAGCTGATGAAAGGAAGGGAGGGACGTTCTCCCGCCGCTTTCCTTGCGGGAAAGGATGGCCAGATGGATGATGGACGCCGACAACGCATTGAAGATGCCGTTAACGAATTGCTTGAGGAAAAAAAGGGTGGTGGCGCTCGTCGGGTAATCCAGGATGAAACAGTAGATTGTCCAGACCAGCGGCGCGCCGCATGAAATCCAGAACAGCATGTCATGGAGCAGGAGGTCGGCTGTCCCCTTCTTGCGGCTGCGCCAGGCGACAAACAGGGCCTCGGCGGAAAAAATCGCCATGGCCCACGGGTGTTTCCACAGCAGGAAAGTGCAGGAAGAGGCTATGACTCCGGCGATGACGCCCGCTGTCATGCCGTGGCGAATGATGGCGAGCATGACGAAGAAAGAGCCGAAGAGAAATTCAATATCCAGAAAAAGTGTGATATTCAGCCGGTTGCCGACAAACCCGAGCAGGCCGTACAGCAGCCCCATGAAAAGCGCGTTCTTTTTCACCCCGTCCTCCCGGAAGAATCCACTACTGTACGTATCGGCATACCGGCCGCATTCCATGAGCGTTTCGTTGGGAAATGCGGACGGGGTGTTGGATAAATTATTCTTAAGATACGGCTCTTTCTTCCGATAGAGGAAGTAGGGGGGGAAAAGACGCGATCGCGGGCGTGAAAACGAGTACCTTGTGACGTTCAAAACCAACCCCCCTCAGTCCCCCCTTCTCAGGGGGGAAGCCTTGAAGCCTCCCCTGAGAAGGGGAGGTTTGGAGGGATTAGACTCGAAAGCCCTCCGGGGGATGAATCCCCCGGCTATTATCGGCCGTCCCTGAGGGACGGAAAGTCTTCTTTCAAGGTGGGAATGATGATCGGCAACAGAATACTGGCCGTGGACGATGAGTCCATATCCCTGCGCATTCTGGAGCGCTATCTGCTGAAAGCGGGTTTTGTCCCGGTTCTGGCCTCCAGCGGCGATGAGGCGCTGGCGATAATGGAGAGTGAGCCGTCCGTAGACATGGTGGTGACCGATCTGGTCATGCCGGGGATGGACGGCATACAGCTCATCGAGCGGATCCGTGAGCGGTTCGGGAATATCCCCATCATCGCCGTAACCGCCAACGGCAGCATCGAGAGCGCGGTGCAGGCGATGAAGTCGGGCGCCAGCGACTATCTGGAAAAGCCGTGTTCCATGGACGCCCTGCGCATCTCCGTGCAGCGGACCTTCGAATACCACGACGTCTTGTCCGAAAACGAGCAGATGAGGACCATGCTCCGGGAAAAGTTCAGCTTCCAGAGCATCGTCACCGCGAATCAGGCCATGAAGGATCAGCTGGACCTGGCCTCCAGGGTCGTCCATTCGGACAGGACCACGGTCGCCATCTTCGGCGAGAGCGGTGTCGGCAAAGAGGTCCTTGCCCGGGCCATCCATTACGCCGGGAAGGGGAAGCCGGCCGGCTTCGTTGCCGTGAACTGCGCCGCCATTCCCGAGCACCTGCTGGAGAGCGAGCTTTTCGGCCACGTGCGCGGCGCCTTCACCGGCGCGGATCGCGACCGGGAGGGAAAGTTCAGCGCGGCGCGGGGCGGCACCCTCCTGCTGGACGAGATCGGCGACATGCCGCTCCCGCTGCAGGCGAAACTGCTGCGGGTCCTCCAGGAGCACGTATACGAAAAGATCGGCAGCAATACCCTCCAGCCGGTGGAATGCCGGGTAATCGTCACCACCAACCGGAACCTCCCCGCCCTTGTCGCCGAGGGCCGCTTCCGCGAAGACCTGTTTCACCGCATCAACATCTTTCCCCTTACCATCCCTCCTCTTCGGGAGCGCAGGGAAGATATCCCCCACCTCAGCGACCATATCCTCCGGGAGCTGCGCCAGCACCTGGGGAAGCCTCTGCCCGGTATCTCGCAGAAGGCCATGGAGCTGATGCAGGATTACCGGTGGCCGGGCAACGTGCGGGAGCTGCGCAACATGCTGGAGCGCGCCGCGATCCTCACGGACGGCGAGCTCATCCGTCCCGGCCATCTGGGGATGGGTCGCAACGGAACGTCCGGCGATCCCCCCGGAGAAACCGGCGGCGCGGTCACCTATACCCTGACCCTGCCGGCGGCCGACCTGTCGCTGGAGGCACTCACAAACGAAATTCTGTCCATCACCCTTGACCGCTGCGAAGGGAACAAGAGCAAGGCGGCCAGGCTCCTGAAGATAGCCCGCAAGAATTTCTACCGTTCCTGAACCCTCCTTTTCCTGACCATTCGTTGCTATTCAGCGTTGTTTTTCAGCAGTCAGAACATGCTTTCCCAACATTTTCCCCCTCACCCGGCCTTCGGCCACCCTTGTACGATGAGGGTTCGTGTTTTCCCTCGCCCTCCGGGAGAGGGGTAGGGGTGAGGGGAAAAAGCGTCGGCTTGAGTGCAAATTATGAATAAAGCGATTCGGCGCGGGGGTATCCGTATTTTCATATTGTGCTGAATGGTGACCTCTTTTCCGGCAAAAACGTCCCCCACGGGTACAGCCCGTATCCACGGGGGACGTTTTTGTGTGCGCCATGTTACTCAAGCCTCTGAAATTACTGCAAATAGGATCTTGGCATCCTGTGTGCGGATTCAAGTCCAGGTATTTGAAC
>CAZFCG010000069.1:0-6735 GCA_964517595.1 uncultured Geobacter sp.
GGAAGACCTTGCCAGGTCACGGGGATTGCCCAGCTCCGTAAAGCTCTCCAGATTGAATATGGCCGGCGAAGCCGCCGAGATGAACGGCGCATGGGCCGACGAGGCCACCTGGGACATCTTTTCCAGAAGCGAAAGGTCCTGGGGATGGTTGCCGAATTCGTAATCCCCGATCAGACAGCCGTACGACGCCCCGCCGAAGGTGCCGAACTCTTCCTCGTAGATCTTCTTGAACAGGTTGGACTGATCGAATTCAGCCGCCTTTTCCATGTCCTTGAGCAACTCCTGCTTGTTGATGTTCAAGACCCGGATCCTGAGCTTCTCCCCGGTCTCGGTCTGATCCACCAGGTAGGCAAGCCCCCTCCATGAGGACTCCAGCTTCTGGAAATCCTGGTGGTGCATGATCTCGTTGAGCTGGTCCGAGATGAGACGGTCAAGCTGCGCTATCCTGCTGTTGATCATCATTTCCGTGTCTTTGGACACGACAATGGCGCCGTCCATGACCTGCTTCACGAATTCGCCTATGAGGTCCCGCGCATATTCCCTTTGGGTCACATCGCGCGCAAGTCGCCCGTCCTCGATTATCTTGTCCAGCAGACTCCGCTCTTCAACGGCTTCCGCGACTTCCGCGGCCTGGACCTGCTGTTCCTTTTCCTGCTCGGCCATAGGTCACCACCTCCTTTGTTATTCCGTGTCCGGTTTTTCCGGCGAGGTCTCGACTCCCGCCTCTTTTCCCACCTGCTGCAAGGACTCGGTGCTGTTGATTATCTCTTGCAGAAGCTCATCCAGCTTGTCGTTGCCATCCAGCTTGCCCAGGAGATCCGACATGCGCCGCCTGGCTTCCGTAAGCTTGCGCAGCGGTTCCACCTGAAGGGCCACCTGTTCCGGGTGAAAATCGTCCAGGGACTTGAAGCGAAGCTCCACCGCCATCTTCGTATTATCGTTGCTCAGCTTGTTATCCACCTTGAAGGCGACCCTCGGCTTCATGGCCTCCAGGACGTTGTTGAAGTTATCCCGGTCGATCTCCACGAACTTCCTGTCCTTGACCCTGGGAAGGGGCTCGGAGGGCTTGCCCGACAGGTCGGCCAGCACCCCCACCACAAAGGGAATCTCCTTCATCTCGATGGCGTCGCCTATCTCCACGTCATAGGTAATGTGGACCCTCGGCGCCCTGACCCGGTCAATCTTGTGCTGCGTGCTCTCTTTCTTCGGCATAGATCCTCCTTTCATGAAGAATTCAATTTCTGTAGAGTATCGCCTTGGTTACATCCAGGGAGCAGATGCGGCGGAAAAGCTCGCCGGCCCTGCCGGAGTCATCGCCGGAGGGCTCTCCGCTGGTGAGACACTGGTACAGGGACTCAAGCACCTCGGCAATCCAGAGGGGCGATTCCCAGCGTTCCAGATGGAGTTCTTCAATGAGAGAGCAAAGTCCCTCCAGGATCGGCCGCGCCAGGTCCGGACGACCGGCCCTCAGACATATCTTCCCCATCAGGAGACGATAACGGTTCCGTTCCCGCTCCGACGGAGAGGCGCAGGACGCGGCGAGAAGAAGCGCCAGTGCCTCTTTCATCCCTCCTCCTTCCAGCATCCTTACGGCCTCCTCCCACAGGTCCTGCTCCGGGGAGGCGCCGGCCTGAGAGGCGGGCGCCAGGGGAGGAATGGCCGGGGCCTGCCGGTCCGGCGGCGCCTCCGGCGGGGGAAGCGGTTCCACCGGCTCTTCATCCGGCCCCTCGGACGCGGCGTCAGCAACCGGCATGGACGGCGCCGCGGCTCTGGCGGCCTGGGCCTTCTCCTCCCCGTAGAGCCTGCCGGCCAGCCGCTCGCACTCGTCCAGGGCCTCTCCGATATCCGAAAGCCGCGGCGCCTCGGCGCCGAAGCGCTCTTCCGTCACCCGGTCCAGTTCATTGAAGGCCTCTCGACATTGGGCCAGTCCCTCCAGAAGCGAGGCGCGGAAAGACGGCGAAGACTGGGCCGCCCCGGCGTCGAAGGCCTCCGCCGTCATCTTCCCTTCGGCAATCAGATCATCCCGGCGTTGCCGCTTCCGCTCATCCACATCACCAAAGCGGTTTTTCGTATCCGACTCGTATCCCACGTCCCTGGATTCATGCCAGGTATTAAGGGAACAGACAGGGGTAGCGGAGGGATCATTGAAGGGAGTCCCGCGGATGGCGGCTGACAGTTTGTCGTTGAGAAACTCGAAAGGGGCAATGCGGTATTCCAGATCCCCTTCTTCAACCAGGGGATAGACGGTATCCCAGAAGCGCTCCTGGAGCCCGCTCATGACGCGAAGTCCCAGGGAGAGGTCTCCGAAGCCACCGTCCATCACCAGGGCCTCGCACAGCCACGCGGCAACCTGAAGGTCCTTTGTCTTCGTGGAAAGGGCATCCGCGGCCAGGCCGACCACCCTGCGCCAGTCCGCCGTCTTCAGCTCCCGCTGCCAGTCTCCCATGGCCAGAGGGTCCTCGGAGCGGCGCGCCTCCTTGATATCTTCGTACACCGGAGAGTAGCGAAGGTCTTCGCCCGCCGGTATCTCCAGAGAAATGGGCTTCAGAATCGTTTCGAGATCAATGACATTCTTCATACTCCACCCTTTTTCCCGTCGTGAAACACGATCTCCCGCGTCTCCAGAAGGGCCTTTTCCTCTCTTCCCGCCAGGAAGAGATGCTGGCCCTCCGCCAGTGTGATCCCCCCTCCCGGTTCACGCCAGGCGGTGATCCTTCCCAGTCGGATGCGATCGTCTCCGGAACCGTGGGCGCCAGGGTAGAGGGCGGGCAGATAGCAGCCTACGGCCAGGCCTTCCCTGGAGGCTATGCGGGCCGGCGCCCAGAGAAGGTCAATCTGGCTTTTCGGCGCGGAGACGGTGATCTCCCGCAGGGCTTCGAATGGAAACCAGATGTAGGAATCGTGGATGAACACCTCCAGGAAATGGGCCAGGAAGTCATCCGCGTCCCGGAACCTCCTGAAAGGTTTCCCGTCGGCGACGCCGGACAGGGAGGGCGTTTGACCGTCAATCTTCCGCAGAATGGCTGCCGCCTCCCCAGCTTCGCCGGCGGCGAGCTTCTCGCGGGCGAGAAAAAGCTCTTCCAGCCATTCCGGCATCCGCGACATCCGGTCAGGACGGGCCTTTCCCTGAAAGACCTCCTCCCGTTTCCTCTCAGCCGCCATGAGGTTCCGGTACACCTGCGCGCCCGTCTCCACCCTGGGGTCCTGTTGCTCCAGAATGTCAAGATGCCGCTCCGCCTTGTCCCATTCACCACAGAAGGCCAGTATCTGGAACAGGAGGGTCCTTCTCGCCGTATCGGAGGGAAAGGACTTCACCTCTTCCGCCGCCCTGGCGCGGGCTTCCTGAAGCCGCCCGGCGCGTATCAGTTCCTTGGTATCCATTGGTACCCGCCTTTCACACTTTCATCCGCCGGCAATTCCTTCCACTGCATTTCAGGCGGAAAGGACCGTGGAGCGGAAAGAGCCCGCCTCCATCCACGGAACAGACCACAGGGCGCCGAAATCCGTATACAGGAGAGGTCGTTTGAAACGGATGGCCCAGGTCTTCTCCAAACTCCCCCCGATAAAAAACGCCTTCGGCGCCGCCGGTCCGCGATTCTTCAACAGGCGGTGAAGTTCGGCGACCGAATCTATCCTGCCGCGGGTCTGCTCCGCCGTGAGACGAAACACATCATACTCCGCCCCTTCATACAGGGGGATAACGAAACCGGGGTCGGTCCCGAAGCCGGTTGAGACCGTAACCGGCGTAGCTCCTCCCGTCCGATCGATCGCCGGCGGGGGCGTATTCAGAATCTCCCGCTCCAGTTGCTTCAGATCCCTGACATTCTTTGTGATGCAGTACTCGATGTAGCCCCAGGCCCTCTCACAGGCGGACGGGACGGTCTCCCACGAATCCTCCCACCGGCCGAGGGGCCCTTCCCCCACCACCATCAACGGATAGGGACGGCCGATACTGTCGTTGCAGTCCCTCACCAGGCCGCACACGAGGTTCCTTTTTTCCCCTGCCGCCCAGAAACGCCATCCACAAGCCGTGGCCGCGTCCACTGGCTTCTTCTCTCTCCCGGTGAAGGCGTGGTATCCCCTCTCCATCCAGTCCGCAAAAAACCCGGCCGATGCAAAGGACTCCCCAAGTCTGAAATAGTCACTGGCCACCGGATGCTTGCCGCAGGCGGCCCAGCGCCAGCGTTGTCCGCCCCGGATCAGTCCCAGCAACGCGCTATCCTCCTCGGGACCTGCCCGGGCAGGGCGGTCCTGGCGGCGCCGGCGCCGCCCCCCGCGCCCAGCGACAGATCTCCGCTGAATTGATAGTTCACGCGGATATACCTGATCCCCAGGCGCTCCAGGGCCCGCCTCTCCGCGGGGAACTGGCTGGGATAAAAGGTGCGCCTGCCGCCGCGGAACTCCCTGATAAAGGATGAAAAAGCCTTGGGCCCGGAATACCGCCTGGTAAGGGTCACATCACCGATCTCCACCTGAAACAGCACATCCCCGCATCCGTCCGCGGTCCAGGCAAAGGTCTTGCTCACGGGATAGTTCAGGTTTTCCATGGACTGGGTCCCGGTGGAACACTGCAACTCCACCCTTGTCAGGTGGGGCTTCAGGGTTGCCTCGGGATTGGAGTCGGTGGGGAGGCCCTTGATGTGAACCGCGAAGTTCGTTTTCTGCTTTGCCGCCGGCGGCGGCTTCTTCACCTTCGCGCCCTTGGCGAGAAAGGCGACGAACACCGGTTCCAGGGAGAGCGTGCCGCCGAAGGACTCCTTGGCGTAATAACCCCTCCCCGGACTCCAGCCGATGAAGGGGGAGGCGGGCCCTTTCATGAATTTCCACACCGGCCCCTCCTGTTCCAGCAGATACTGCATCATCTGCTCGTCCATACCCCCCTGGGCCTCCTGGAGCACCTTTTCCTCCCATTGGGACTGGAGGGCGCACGAACTTTCCATCCTCACGAATGTCCACAGGAAGGAAAAGGGTCCGCGGACAAGGGCCAGGAAGGTCTCATCCGGGACCCCGCCCATGGAGTTCCTGATACGGATCAGCGCATCATCGGCCGCCTTGAAGGGGGATTTGTCAGCCGGCTCGTCACTGAAGGCCTGCAGAGCCAGCTGGTAAGACTGCATCCTGGACCTGGTGTAGGGCCCGATGGTGGACAGGGACGACAGATAGTCATGAATCGCCTTGGACAGAGCCGACTGGGCCTCTACGGCGGCCCCTCCCCCGGTCTTTGAGCCCAGCGCCTTTTCCAGCCTGTCCATCAGCTTGCGCCCCTCCTCGGCGGTCTTGCTGACGATGGTTCCAGCCGCTCCGGACGCCTTCAGCAACTGGAAGCGGTAGACCTGCCGAAGCCACGGCGGCATGCCTTCCACATCGGAAAGGGAAGCGAGCTCCGTGACAAGGGTTCTGAAAAAGGCCAGGTAAGGCCCCTGGTCGCCAGGCATCTTCTCCGCCATGGCCTGCCATTCCTTCTGGCCCCGGAGCCGCTCCGCGCCACGGGGGAAGAAGGAGGCGAATGCCTGCCATGCCCCGTAGCAAGCGCCTCGCCAGGATGTCTCGAAGGCGGCCTTCGGCCTCTCAAGGGCGCCCGGCTCCGGATGCGCCGCCACAATCTCGGCGAGGAAGGAGTTAATGAGCTCCTTTCCCTTGCGGGTGAACGCGGGCGGAACGCTCCTCTCTCCGGGCACGGATACGCCGCCGCCCCAGAAAGTCTGGAGGGTGATGGAGGGAACCGCTCCCTGACGGTTGCACCATTCCATGAGCCAGTCCAGGTTGTTCTGGCGCAGGGCAAGCAACTGCACGAGACGCCGTTGCAGGGTGGAGGTCTCCGCGCCTATGTCGGTCGTGTCGGTACGCCACAGCAGATAATTGAGGAAGAGAAATCCGAACTGCTTTCTGGTTTCGTCGTCCATGCCGCGGTCATAACCGGAAAGGAAGAAACCGGGCAGCGGCCTGGACTGGAGGGCCTTCAGGTCTCCCCCTTCCCGCCGCGCCGTGAGCAGATTGATGCGCCGCGCCAAATGCTCTATGTAGCTGCTGGTCGTCACCTCCGGAGTCGCGGAAGAAAAGGTGGCGATACTGTCATTCATGGCCCCGTCAAAGGGAACCAGGAAACGATCATGGAAGCGCCGGCAGAAACGGGCCTTCAGCTCCATCTCCACCTTCCGGCTCTGGTTAAGGCCAAACCTGGGAATCCACCAGTTGCGGTTCCGTTCCTCCACCTTCAGGATCATCAGGCGGTAGCGCTCCATGGTGGAAAGGTCCGTCCTGAGTTCGCCCTTCATCTCCGGCGGCCGGGCGGCATAGGCGTCCTCTATCGTCGAGGCGTTTTTCACGCAGGCATAGGTAAGGAGCCCGATGAGGGCCAGGCTCAGGAGCGACCAGGAGACAAGCCCCAGGTTCCGGGTGAGCGCGCTCCACTCCAGGGCGCGCCGGGTGGGAGCGAAGAGGCCGCGGTCCCGGGGTAGCGCCACTGAGAAAAAATCGTGCAGAAACAGGCCCTTGCTGGTACCGGGGAGCACATCCTTCTCGCCGATGAGCCCCAGGGCGTTCAGGAAGTGGGAATAAGGCGTCCCCTCCTGTCGCCCGCTGCTGAAAAATACCCCGCGGAGAAGCGGGGTCTCCTGATACGGATTCTCCCTGAACGCGGAATTGACAAAGGAATCCAGGCCCTTTTTCAGGTTCTCGAATTCTTCGGGAAAAAGGAGCGACCCCGTCGCTTCAGAGCCCCTGGAGTCCGGCTGG
>CAZFCG010000069.1:6745-20637 GCA_964517595.1 uncultured Geobacter sp.
CGAAGGGTTCTGAGGCGCTCTCCGGTGGAGGTTATGACATTATCCAGAAAACCGGCCACATCCTTTGTCAGGTCCTGGTTGACGAGGCCCATGGGCTGTTCCAGACTCTTTTCCGGGAGCTGCTGGCAAAAGGCCGCCATCCCCTGAATCAGGTCGCACTTGGTCACCAGGAGGTAAACCGGAAACTTCACGCCGAGGACCCTCATCAGTTCGTCCATGCGCCTCCGGATCTTTCTGCCGTCCTCCTCAAAGACATCTCCGGGACCGCCCAGGAGCTTGTCCGCCGCCACCGTGACAATCAGACCATGGATCGGTTCCCTCTTGCGATACCTGGCCAGCAGGGAGAGGAACTGCTGCCACTCGTCCATATCCCTTCCCTCGTGCACGGGAATGGCATATCTGCCGGCGGTATCGATGATCACCGCCTTCTCGAAGAACCACCAGTCGCAGTTTCGGGTACCGGATATGCCGGAGGTGCGGTTCACCTCCACGAACGGCGAGGAGAGGCGCGCGCTGTTCAGGGAAGTGGTCTTGCCCGAACCGCTTTCGCCGATTACCAGGTACCAGGGAAGAACGTAGAGGGGATTTCCCGCTTTTTTCAGATGGGAGCGGCGCAGCATGTCCACGGCCTGCTTCCACTGGTCCTGGAGCGCCCTGTGCTCTTCCAGCTCCTTTGCCGCCAGGTTTTTCGCCATGACCTCGTCCTGCTCGATGATCTGGCTCACGAAACGTCGCTCCCGGCGGCGGAGCATCAGCTTCTTGAAGAACATGACGCCGAGGAATATCCCCGCCAGCCCCAGCAGGAGAAAGATGCTTACCCATTTCGGCCATCCCAGGAACAGCACCAGGAGAAAGATCAGCAGGACGACGATGACGGCCGCGAGCCCCAGCATGAAAAACCTTATGAATTTAAGAAATGCGCCTTTCATGTCACGCCCCCGCCCTGAGAATCTTTTCCGAGATGCTGTTCAGAAAAACCCAGTAGATGAGATAAAGGAGGCAGAAAAGGGCAACCGGTCCGATAACGGCCCCAACGGCGAGCATTGAGAAGCGGAAACGGCGCGGCTGGGGAATAATGGAAGGAGCTTCCAGAGGAAGAGCGCCCGGAAACAGATCCGCCTTTTCCAGAGAGGGAATTCCCATGGGTCCGCCCACCAGCAGCTTCAGATTCGAGGCCTTCAACTGTTCCAGGAGGAACTCGTCTCCGGGATGGATGAAGCGGCCCCTGAATCCCAGGGCGAGGCAAAGATAATAGACCTCTCGCACATCCCTCTGGTGAAGCCCCAGCCGGTTCAGCCGCTCGAAAAACTCCTCTCCGGCCTCTGTCGTGTTGTAATAGACCCGCTGCAACTGTTCCCGCTGCCACAGGGTCCTGCTCTCCCAGGGCGAATCAAGGATCGTCTCGTCCACCCATGCGCACACGGCGAAATGGGCCTGCTCGCAGTCTTCCCTCTGGAAACCACCCCTTGCCGCGAGGCCGTCACTCCCGGAAAGGAGGCGATGGATATCCGCCTTCACCTGCTCGAAGGCGGGCTGCCGCGAAGCAACGTTCTTCCGAAAATAGACCACATACGCGATCAGTTCCATGAAACAGTCGGTCAGATGCATGAAAATCTCCATTCCGCCATCTTCTCTTCCCCAGCTTAAGCCCCAAAGAAGGACTTTTACTTTTCACTTTTCACTTTTTACTTTTTACTTTTTACTTTTCACTTTTCACTTTTCACTTTCCATATTCATCCCCTTCCCACGATCATCAGCTCGATCTCCAGGTCCTCCGGCGCCTTGTCCCAGTAAAGGGCAATATTTTTCGTCTTCTCCAGCATCAACCACTGGTCGCAATGACCATCGACCGCGAAATAGACAGAGAATGCCCGGCGCGGCAGCTCCTGGGGAGGAACCGGAAGATGTTCCAGGCCGATGCCCGGAAGGGCGCGGGCAATCAGGATCGGCATGTGTTCCCTGGTGCTCAGTTTGGCGGCCAGCGACATGGAGCGGATCACCTCCTTCGGATCTTCCTCGGTGCGCAGCACCAGGTAGAAGCGGTTCCGGCCCTCGAAATGGGCGGGTTTCATCTCAGCGGCAAAGTATGTGCCGTCGTAAAGGAGTTGCAGCACATATTCCGGCCCGGCGGTAATCTCGTCCAGCAGCCGGGTGATGAGCGACTGGGCGGCAAGGAAACATTCGCCCAGGGAGCGGTGGTCATAGACCGGGAGCAGGCGTTCACCGCTCCCTGTTACCTCTCCCAGCACGGTGACCGTTTCGGAAAAGGTGGAAAACTCTCCCACGATCTGCCTCAACAGCCAGTAGACGAGCCACGGGTGAACCTGCTTCACCTCCGTCAGGTGCGCCAGCTGCGGGATGTAGCGGTTCATGGAACGCAGCGCCAGCAGGTAGACCATGTCGCGGGAACCGAACTCCGCCGTCTGTATGCCCCGCTGCCTCTTCATCTCCTCCAGCTGGCGGCCCCGGGACGCCAGCTGGTCGCGGATCTCCCGGACGATCCTGGTCAGGGTCCCGGATGAGGAAATGACAAGGGAAGGTGGCACGAAGCGTTCCGAGAGGATTATCTCGTCCCCGTTCTTCTCCAGCATGGCAATGGGCAGAAGCTGATAATCCCCCAGCTGGTCGATTTCCGATTCCCAGAAGAGTTTCAGGACATATCGCATCCGTTTTATGGGGGCCGAAGGACCCGCCCCGTGGAGATCCCGGCATTGTTCGGCATCGGCCGGTGAAATAAAACGAGCCGTTACCGTGGCCGTTGAATCCTCCTTCTCCACAACGGCCACGTTCTCCCCCTCCGGATTCCATCCCTTCAGACCCACGTACACGGTAAGAGGTTTGCCGCCCTCCATCCATGCATCATCGAAACGTCGCGGTTCCAGGAGCGCGTTTTCCGGCACGGACGCATAGGCGCCGTCCGGAAAAAGGAAGCTGCCCTTCGTAACCATGAAGGTCCTCGCGCCCAGGGAAGCGCCGTGGATCTCCAGCTCGCCCGCGCCCCAGAGGTAAGGCGCAAGATATTCGTAAAAAGGGACAAGAAGAGCGGAAGAGCAACGCTGCGCCAGTTGAAAATGCTGGGGCTGCAGAAACAGCCCCTGATGCCAGAACGGGGGTCTTTCTATGTCCATGGACTATTCCTCGATATTCGGGTTCCGGCGGCCGGATGCGCCCTTCATTAATTCAGCACCGAGCCAATACGTCGCGACCGCCTCATTTCACATCCTGGATCTGCCGCTGTCCGAGATCCAGGTTGATGACCAGTTCCTTCGATCCGCCGAAGAAGCCGGGACGCGGGATGGGATAGAGGCGGACCACCCGTGACTTCTCAAGGGTGTAATATCCCGCCACGATTCCCAGGTAACGCGCGCCCTCCGCCCTGTCCCTGACCTCTTTCACTTGGCGGGCCGGATGAATGAAGATTCTCTTGCTGGACAGCACGCTCGGGTCGAACCTCTCGCACTGCATCAGCCTGGAAAGACCGTTCCGCTCCTCGCTCAACTGGTTGAAGGCGTTGGGATCCTTCAACTGGTAGATGCAGAGGGCAAGGGAGTGGGGCTGGCCCTGGTAGAGATTCAGCTGGGGGTCGCTGTTGATGTTCAGGATGATGGATTCCTTTTCATATGGTATTGCCGGTCTGTCGGCATCCTCCTTGTCCTTCGAACCCGAAAAAACCGAACAGGAACAGAGACAAAGCAATACAAGCGACAGCTTCATCAGAATAACGGATCTCATCATGGCTTGCTCCTTCCTTGGATTTCACTGGCCTGGCGGCAGCTCTTTTCCAGCTCCCTCAGCAGTTTCCCGGTAAAACCTCCCGAATCGAGCCATTGTCTGCAGGCGAGATGCCTTTGCCGGTAGATGTCAAAGGCCTCGGCCTTGCGCATGGGCCCTATCTTCAGTGCAGAGGTGACGGCAGCCTCGCACGCATCCGGATCCAGTTGGGAAAGTATCTCTCCGGCCACCTGCCTGGATGACTCCTGAAAGGCGTTGTGGGCGATGAGAAAGGCGGTCCGGATCTGTTCGAGATAGTCCTTCAGCGACGTCTCCTGCTCCCCCTCCTCCATCTGGGCGCCGATGACCTGGCGGATGGTCTCCAGTTCCGGACTCCTGCCGAAAAACGTGCTGTTTATCACGCCTATGAGCTGATTAAGGGTATCGAATACGGTGTTCAGGGCCTGTGAGAACCTCTCCGCCGCATCTCCGGCGTCCGGCGCCGGGACATCCTTGCCCAGAAGGAGGGACACGAAACGCGCCGCTGACTGCCCATCAAGGTTCGAAGATGAAGCCCCGGCCATTTCCGTTCCCGCGAAACGTCGCGCCAGAGCCTCAACCAGGGCAGACCTCTCCTCGGGCCCGAGATGGCACAGTTCCCCGTCCAGGTATCTCTCCACTGCTCCTTCCGGGTCCGGAGAACCGCCGGCGAGGGCGCGGCGTACCCCGCTCTCAAGGTCCGGAATGGTCGGTTCAGGCGCCATTTTTCTCCCTCCTCCCCTTCATCCGGGGATCTCTCCCGCGAGGCGCCAGGATAACCGTCTCGGCCAGGTCATCCTCTTCCCCGGAATGGGCATCCAACGGTTCAGGGGGTTCAGCCTGTCCGGGAGGCTCCGTTGGCGGCCCGGAAACCTCCCGCCCATTGTCTGCCGGTTCCGGCCGGTCAGTCTGGATAATGAGCGTCTCCGGCAAGGCTTCATCACATTCCCCGGGCGGTGGAGGGGCGGGACTTCCCGCCCTGTCCCGCGGAGAGAGGATGATGGTCTCCATAAACTCGTCGGTATCCATGAAACCCGAAAAATCACCGTCTTCACGGCTTCCGGACAGGATGACCGTTTCCATGATCCCGTCAGGCGCCCCGGACTCCGGCGGGGATGGCGGGGCTGCATGTTGCTCGTCACGCCACCTGCCGGCGATGCGCATCAGGAGGTCGTGGACCCATTGACCATCGGGAGGAGGCGCCTTCCCCGCGGCCTCTTCAGGCGCTTCCGGAACCTGGGCGAAGAGGGCGCGCCGCACATCCGAGCGGAGCGCCGGCATATCCTCCCGGAACGCCTCCCATCCCCGGCCGCAATCTCCGTCCCGTGAAGAGCGCAGCAGTTGAAAACCGATGAGCAACGCCCGGCGCCACAGGGAATGCCAGGACGCCGGAATCCTGAAGGAGCCGGGATCCCGGAAGATATTCTCCGGCGCAAACACGGAATCGCCGTCGGGAAGTTCCCAGGGCCGGCCCGCGGATTCTCCTTCGCCACCCATCCCTCCTTCCAGCGCACGAAAGACCTCCGCGGCGTCCTGCCTGCCATTGGCGAGCAGGACGGAAAAGAAGATCAGGCCGGCATGGAGAAGGGGAGCAGCGGAAGTCTGAACGGCAAAGGACGAAAAAGCTGGTCGCGGCCGGATGATGTCCACAACCCCGATACTGAAGTTCCACCAGCAGGGAAGCCTGTCGCTCCGCTCCGGAAGCCTGACCCAGACGGCATCCAGGGAGAGGCTCATGTCCGAAGGGACCCCGGCCGCCCTCAACAGCAGGTCTTCGAGAAAAGACAGTTTCAGGTAGAGAATCTCCAGCCAGCAACGGGCGTCCGTGAAAGGAAAGAGCAGCGCCGACGAGGGCGTGTCCCCGCGGAAGGCCTTCAGGCAGTCCAAGCGGGCCCGGTCCCGCAAAGGATGGAGACGGCCCCCTGTTTCATCAAAGGAAGCTCCGGAGACGAGGGAAAGGAATTCCCGGGAGTGCAGGGTAAAGGCGTCAAAGACGAGCAGGTGGAAGGGATAGAAGGAAAATGGAACGATACGCCCATCCGCCGCGAATTCCGCTCCAAAGCATACGCGCCGCTCCGGACATTCACCGCAGGGGAACATGGTCTTCCGTGAGGCCGTCGCTCCCGGGGAGGAGAAGCTCCTCACCAGGTCCCGGCAATCCCGGAGCGCCGGCGGCGAGGAGTGGTCCCTTTCATAGATATAGAATGCGGCATCCTCCCGGTCAGCGCATTCTCCGCAATAGAGATAGCGGTATGTAGTCGAAGAATACGGCTGGAGGGAGCGCGCGGCGAGGAGATGGTCATCGACGCAGAGCCGGAGAGGGCTCCCGCAGAGTGGGCAGGGAGGGTGGAAGAAGAGGTCCCTCTTCGTACAGTAGAACAGGGGGGAAAAGGGGAGAAACCCGTCAGGTCCGGCCCTGCCGGCAAGGGACAACGGGGCGGTATCATCACTCCCGCTTTCGCGGCAGGAAAGGGCCTTGCTCCACGCCGCGTCCATGTCCGGGTTGGAAACAGGCCAAGGTGAAGACGCCGGAAGTAAATAGCGATCCCTTCCCATGAGGAGGAAAACCCTCTTCAGAACGCTCCCGCCGCCGGTCACGAAACGGCCCGCCAGAAGCCTGGTGACCGGGTCCGAATCATCCAGGATGAAAAAGGGGAAACGGCCCCCGTCTCCTGACGCGGCAGGGTCCGTCAGACAGAGCCTCACGCAGGCGTTGCCGTTCAAATACGGCAGAAGTGACGTGGTTTCATATAGGTCCGGCACAGGGCTCATGGCATTCCTTCCGAAACTGCTCTCATAACCGGCATGGATCTTCTATCTTCCGGTAATTCGGGACCAGAAACCTCCCGATTTCCCTTTTTCCCTGCCTTCCGGACTCCCCTTTTCTCCCTGGTTTTCCCCTGCGCCCTTCGCAACCGGCTCTTCGCCGGCGTCCAGGGCCTCCATGATTCGTCCTTCACCGAGAAAGGAAAAAACCGGTCCCGCGGGTCCCAGGGAAAAACGGTCATTGGCATTCAAGACCACCTGCGGATCCGGCGGGACGCCGTTCACCCTTATCATCTTCTGCCCGGTCAGGTCCTTGAGCCAGTAACGGTCCCTGAAATAGAATATCCGGGCGTGACGGTCGAGGATACCGGAATGCTCCAGCACGAAATCACACCCCGGGTTTTTCCCGATAACCACCGGCAATTCCCTGAAGGAACGGATGGTCGGTCCATACTGGATGATGAGTGGTACCTGGACGTTGCGAACAGCCTCATCCGGCGTCGGTTCGGCGCCGGAAGCCGGAACGGACGCAGGGGGAGCGACCATGGCCGGTGGTTCAGGCAGTGGCGGCTCAAAGACCGGCTGTTGACGCGGTATTGGCGCCGGATCCCTCACGAAGGGCTCGGGCGCCGGACCCTCCTCAGGGGGCGCGGGAGTTTCCACGGTAGGGGCCACCGCCGCTGGCGTTGAAACGGTCTTTGCGGAAACGGCCTCGTCAGCGGATATCCTGGTGAGAAAGCTGACCTTAGGCCCTCCCTCGGCGAATTCGATGACGTCGCCTTCCCTGAGAAGGCAATCAATCACCTTTTTCCCGTTTACATAGGTGCCGTTGGAGCTGGAGTCAACAAGCCGGAACCGGTTTCCTTCACGTACTATCTCGGCGTGTTTCCTGGAAACAATGGTAAGGTCCGCCGGAAAAAGGACACGGCAGGAGGGATGTCTTCCGATGGAAACGGTTTCGTCACTGAACTCCTGGATCTCACCCTTCATGGGACCCTGGATATGGATCAACTGTACGGTAATGGACGGACTCTTCATATGGTTTCCGAATGCGGTTCAGCAAGCGAACCGGAATGATAAGCAATTACAAAACAGTTGAATCTATACTGAACAGCAACGCGAACCGGATGCTTCCGGAAGCGCCAATCGCCTCATAAGTACTTGAGAATAGTAATATATTTCCGCACCATGTCAAGCAGTGGCCATGAACATTTTTGCTTTGCCGCTTAACGCGAAAATCAGCGTCTAGATTCCCTTGCGATCCAGGCTCCGGTACTGGATCGCCTCCGCCAGATGGGGCTCACGGATGGCAACGCAGCCCTCCAGGTCGGCGATGGTGCGGGCCACCTTGAGTATGCGGGTATAGGCGCGGGCCGAAAAGCCAAGCCTCTCCGTTACCAGCTCCAGAAGCCGGCGCCCGGCCTCGTCGGGCTCGCAGAATCTGCGGATCTGACGGGGGGACATCTGGGAATTGCTGTGGACCTTGGTGCCGCTGAAGCGCTCCCGCTGGATCTCCCGAGCCTTCTCCACCCTCTTCACGATCCCGGCCGAACTCTCCCCTTCGCTCCGGTCCGACAGTTCACGGTACCTCACCGCTGGAACCTCTATATGGATATCGATGCGGTCGAGGAGAGGCCCGGAGATGCGTGAACGGTATTGGTGTATCTCGCGGGGGGTGCACGAACACCCCTCGGAACCCGTTCCGGCGCCGCCACATTTGCACGGGTTCATTGCGGCGACAAGCATGATGCGTGATGGATAGGTAATGGAGGTCAGGGCGCGGGAGATGGTGACGCGTCCGTCTTCCAGGGGCTGGCGGAGCACCTCCAGAACATGCTTCTTGAATTCCGGCAGCTCGTCCAGGAACAGCAGGCCGTTGTGGGACAGGGAGACCTCGCCGGGCCGTGGGGTGTTCCCTCCTCCGATAAGGCCAATGTCCGAGATGGTGTGGTGGGGCGCCCGGAAAGGCCGCTGGGTGATGAGGGCCCGATCCCGCTCCAGTACACCCATGACACTGTACACCTTTGTGGTTTCGATGGCCTCGTCGAAGGACATGCGGGGCAGGATGCCGGGGATGCGGCGGGCCAGCATGGTCTTGCCGGAGCCTGGAGGGCCTATCATGAGGATATTGTGGGCGCCGGCGGCGGCCACCTCGATGGCGCGCTTGGCGTGGTCCTGGCCCTTCACCTCGGAGAAATCGTCATCATATCCGGAGGTATCACGGAATATCTCCCGGAGATCGACCCGGCAGGGCTCAATCTCCATCTCGCCGTTGAGAAACTGGACAACCTCCGACAGTTCCGAGACTCCTATGACGTCCACCCCCTCCACAACCGCGCCTTCACGGGCATTTTCACGAGGCGCGATAACGCCGGCGAACCCGGCCTTCTTTGCTGTAACGGCAACGGACAGACACCCGCACACAGGCCTGACCCTACCGTCCAGGGAGAGTTCTCCCAAGAGGAGATAGTCCCTGAGCCTTTGCGCCTTCACCACACCGGTGGCGGCCAGGATGGCGATGGAGATGGGAAGGTCGAAGGCTGTCCCCTCCTTCCTGATATCCGCGGGGGCAAGGTTCACGGTAATCCTGCGGCTGGGAAACTCGTATCCGGAGTTCTTGAGGGCGGATTTCACCCGGTCTTTGCTCTCCTTGACCGCGCCGTCGGGCAGTCCGACCGTGGCGAACTGGGGAAGCCCCTGCGAGATATCCACCTCCACATCGACGAGAATGGCGTCGATACCCACGAGCGAACTGCCGACAACCTTGGCGAGCATGCCTCCCCCTGAAGACAGTTTGATAATCCGTGCGTACCTTACAAAATTTTCTAATTATTTCCAAGTAAACTTTTAGCTGGATTACATGAAAATCTCTTTTTCCCGCAAACAGATAAGGGTTCGTCACGCCTTGAAACAGTCAGAGCACAATAAGACTACCTGGTGAATACCACCTCAATGCGTTCATTCAGGTCCGCCTTGATGCCTGGAAAGGCCTTCATCAACTCCCTGGCTCCGGCATAATCCGCCGGATCCGCCGTCTTCAGAAGACGCAGCTTTTCCGGGTCATTCCCGA
This sequence comes from uncultured Geobacter sp., assembly GCA_964517595.1. Classification (GTDB taxonomy): domain Bacteria; phylum Desulfobacterota; class Desulfuromonadia; order Geobacterales; family Geobacteraceae; genus RPRC01. Next base: position 16,332 of record CAZFCG010000069.1, read on the forward strand.
ACCTGGCCAGGTCGAACTCAAAAACGGTGATGCGCCCGCCTTCACGATGAGTGGCGTTGCTGGAAATAACCTTGCCGTTCACCTCTACAACCATGGAAAACCTCATCCCCTTCATGATCTCCGCCATCTCCTTTTCCTGCTCCGGAGTCGGCGCCTGCTTCGGTCCTTCCTCCTCGGCCGCGGGCTTTTCATCTCCCTCCTTGGCTGTTTTCCGCTCAGGCGACTTATCGGGCGGCGGTATCACTACGAGCCGGGCCGACTTTCCCGCTGTGAACTGGAAAAGAAAGGGCTTGCCGCCGGCTTTTCCCTGTTCCCCGGAGCCTCCCACACCCGGTTTCGTCGTCTCCTGACTCAACCTGAGTTTGTTTATGTCCCTGAAGGAATAGACAGCCCGGTAACCGGTATATCCATCGGAAGAGATATTATCGCTGGAAACATATTTCACCCCTTCTCCCATTGTTTCCGCCCGACTGCGCAACTCCTTCTTATCATGGAGGTTAAAGGGCGCCGCTTTCCCTTCCGGTCCGGCAAAGGCCCTGGACATCTCGTCAATCTGCTTGATCACCTTGTCACTCATGAGCATCCTTTCCTCGACCGTACCGCTCCCGTCCGGATTGACCCGGACCCTGGTCTCCACCTGGAAGCAGCCGCCGAGAAAGGCGACACAGGTCAACACCGCGGCTATCCGTCTCAACACTTTCATGTCACCCCTCCTTTTTCCCGGCCCTCGCCCGCCGGTCCCTCGTTAATTGGTCTTTTCCGGTAACTATTCAGAATCCTGAAGACTGAACGAAGAAATCGATTCAGCGCCACTAAAGCCGTGACCAAGACTGAAAAACAAAACCTTTAATTTAACAAGGATGGACAGGATGAACACGATAAAACCCGCACCTTTTCGATCCGGGTCCTTGCCCTTTCCTCCTGCACATCCTGTCCATCCTGATAATTGCCGTTGTCCAGTTCTTTCCGGGTTACGGTAATCTAAAGCTGAATAGTTACCTTTTCCGCACAGTATACCAGTCCTCCATGAATCGGCAGGCGATCTCTTCCCGATCCGGAAAACAGCGCATGTTGCATATTTTCCGGGAACGCCGTAAACTTTGCCCCGCAGGGAGGGGATATTCCGATAACCTGACCAGGAGGATAAGGGCAATGAAATGCAGTTCGTGCGGAAAAGAAATCGTCGAGGGGAGTTCATCCTGTCCCTTCTGTTTCAGCAAGGTGTCGTCGACAGGTCCAGAACCCGACCCCGGCCCACCTCCGCCTCCTCCAACCGGGGAAGACTTCGGCGCCCTGTTCAACCGGGCGACTACCCTGTGGAAGGATAACCTGGGCGATCTCGTGGTCTTCACCCTCGTCTTCGTTCTAGTGGGCTGGATACCCATCGTCAACGTAGCCTTCTTTGCCGGCTATCTGCGCGGACTGATGAAGCTCAACCGCGGCGGCAAGGCGGAAACGGCCAGTCTCTTCTCGGCGTGGGACTGCTTCGGCAACGCCTTCGTCTACGCGCTCCTCTTTTTCATCGCCATGATAGCGGCCGGCCACGTCCCGTTCTTCGGCCGGCTTGCCCAGTGCGCCGTAACCGTCCTCGGCGCGCCCGGCTTCTACCGGGTAGTGGACCGGAACGCCAACGCCATCGATGCGGTGCAATGGAGCTTCGCCACCATCCAGAGCCACCCCGTTCCCTGGCTCCTGGCCGTTCTCGTGGGCGGACTGCTGGCAGGCAGCGGAACCCTTGCTCTCTTCTTCGGCATCGTCATCACCCTTCCCTGGGGCATTCTCCTGATCATCCAGCAGTACGAAAAAGCCAGCGCAACCTCGTAGCCATGGAACAGCAGCAAAGGAGATGGTATGAAGAAAAAGCTTCTGCTCGCCGCTATAATTCTGCTTGTCGTTGCAACAGTCGTTCTGGTTTTCTTCGGGTTCAGAAACAGGGAGCAGGCAGGAACACTGCGGGTATCGGGCAATATTGAAGTAACCACGGTGGAACTGAGCTTCAATATCCCGGGACGGGTGCGGGAGCGCCTCGTGGACGAAGGGGAAAAGGTGAAAACAGGGCAGGTAGTTGCGCGCCTGGATCCGGAGGATCTGCGACACGAAACGGAAGGTCGCCAGGCCGAGGTGAGAGCGGCCCGGGCCGCCCTTGACGAACTGGAGACTGGCTATCGCAGGGAAGAGATCGCCCAGGCGGACGCGGCACTGCGCAGGATTTCGGCCGATGCGGAGCGCCTCCGGGTCGATTTCGCCCGCCAGCGGCAGCTGTATAAAAAGGAAGTCATCTCGGCCCGCGACTTCGACGCTTCCAGGGCGGCCTACGAAGCCTCCCGGGCAAGCGTGCGCGAAGCGACGGAGCGGCTCAACCTGCTTCGAAGCGGCCCGCGCAAGGAGACCATCGACCAGGCCCGCGCACGCCTCGCTGGCGCGGAGGCGTCCCTTGCCCTGTCGGAAACCAGGCTGGGGTACGCCGAACTGCGCTCATCCGCTTCCGGCCTGGTTCTCTCCAAGAATATCGAACCGGGAGAGCAGGTAACGGCAGGAACGCCGGTAGTGACCGTGGGCATGATGGACGAGGTCTGGCTGCGGGCCTACATCAGCGAGACCGACCTGGGACGGGTCAGGGTGGGACAGGAGGCGACCGTGGCTACCGACACCTGGCCCGGAAAGAGCTACCGGGGCCGGATCTCCTTCATCTCCCAGGAAGCGGAATTCACCCCCAAGAGCGTGCAGACGCCCAAAGAGCGGGTAAAGCTGGTCTATCGAATCAAGATCACCCTGCCCAACCCGAACGGGGAACTGAAACCAGGCATGCCCGCGGACGCGGAAATAAAAATTGACCAGCAAAAAACCGCCAACCGCCAGCAACACTAGCTGTTACTTATCACTCATCACTTTTCACTTTATACTTTTCACATTTCACTTTTTACTTTTTACCATAATCCATGCCCATGTTCGCCATCCAAACCGAAAACCTGACAAAGAAATTCGGCGCCCTGACCGCAGTGGACAACCTCACCCTGTCCGTGGCCGAGGGTGAACTGTTCGGCCTTGTTGGTTCCGACGGCGCGGGCAAGACCACCACCATGCGCATGCTCACGGCGGTCATGGAACCCACCTCCGGAGAGGCCCTGGTGATGGGCCGCCACACCGCGCGCGAGCCCGAGGCCGTTAAGGGCGAGATCGGCTACATGAGCCAGCGCTTCGGCCTCTACCCCGATCTCACCGTGCAGGAAAACATCCATTTCTACGCGGATATCTTCGGCCTGCCGCGCCGGGGACGGGGGGAGAAGATCGATGAACTGCTGGCCTTCAGCAACCTGCTGCCGTTCCGCAAACGGAAGGCGGGCAACCTGTCCGGCGGCATGAAGCAGAAGCTGGGCCTCGCCTGCGCCCTGGTGCACACCCCCAGGGCGCTGTTCCTGGACGAGCCGACCAACGGCGTTGACCCGGTCTCCCGCCGTGATTTCTGGCGCATCCTCTATCGCCTGCTGAAGGAAAGGGTAACGATATTCGTCTCCACCGCCTACCTGGACGAGGCTGACCGCTGCAACCGGGTTGGCCTGATCCACCAGGGAAGGCTGCTGGCCTGCGACACGCCCTCCGGCCTCAAGGGACTGATGCGGGGGACCATCGTGGAAGTGCGGGCCGCGGCGCCGAGACGCGCCGCCCGCCTGCTCCGGGAACGGCTGCCGGAGGCTACCGTGGGCCTGTTCGGGGACAAGGTCCATGTGGTCACTGGAGAGCCGGACGAAACCGGGCGATTGATTGCGGCCGCCTGTTCCGGAGAAGGCATCCCGCTTCTGGGGACCCGGACCGTGGAACCGGGCCTGGAGGACGTGTTCGTGTCGGTGTTGAGCAACAGTTCACAAAGGACGACATAACAAAACCCGGTTACAATGGATATCAGCCACGATATGGAAACGAAAAACATCACCGTCACCCTGCGGGACCTCTCCCGCCGCTTCGGCGACTTCACGGCAGTCAACCGCATCAGCCTGGACGTTAAGCAGGGGGAGATCTTCGGCTTTCTCGGCCCCAACGGCGCGGGGAAATCCACCACCATCCGCATGCTGTGCGGCATCCTGGCGCCCAGCAGCGGGTCGGGCACGGTGGCGGGCTTCGATATCGTGAGGGAACCGGAGCTCATAAAGACCGCCATCGGCTACATGAGCCAGAAGTTCTCCCTCTACGAGGACCTGACCGTGGAGGAGAACATCGACTTCTACAGCGGAATCTACCGGATCCCGGCGAACCGGAAGGCAGAGCGCAGGGAATGGGTCATCCGCATGGCAGGGCTCGGCGGGCACCG
>CAZFCG010000070.1:0-20325 GCA_964517595.1 uncultured Geobacter sp.
TCGAACGGCAAGCTGGAAAGGTTTCACCAGACTATCAAGGACGAATGCATCCGCCCCGGCGTCCCTCTTTCACTTGACGATGCCAGAAGGATTGTCGGAAAGTACATCGAGCACTACAATACCGTCAGGTTGCACAGCGCCATTGGCTACCGTGCTCCTGCCGACAAACTGAACGGCCTTGATCAGGTGATTTTCAAAGAGCGTGACAGAAAGCTCGAAGCTGCACGGGAACTCAGGAAGCAGAAACGACAGCTAGCCCGCAATGGATTCAACAGTTCAGGCGAGGCTCTCTCACCCTTAACTCAAGCGGTCTGAAAGTCCATTTCCGACTGAGGCGGAACTTAGCATACCTTCGACATATTCATATTGGCCCTGCTCAAACCAGATGCCGGTAATCCCCAACTTTGATAGATATGCATTGCGTTCGACTAGCTCCACCTCTGTTTCCGGGGCTTGTTCGATGGAAAAGTGTTGCGGGATAACAACATCACCGACTTTTTTCTCAATTTCGCTCTTTATTGCACGGAAGGCTTGGATGGTTCTGTCACTGTTCAGGCTGCACCCGATAAACAGCAGGCTGCTGTTTATATAGTAGTACTCAAGCAGCTTTGGGATAGGTAGGGTCATATCTATGCCGCCATTGCCGTAGGCCTGATCATATTGGTTCTTGCCGAGGATACAGTTAGCAGGGATTTTGACATCGCCATGCAATTTGATGATCGATACCCGGTCGGTTGCCGGGTACTGCCAAGGCGGTCATCCCGTTAATCATCTGAAAAGCATTTTCTGCGCCAGTATCGAAGGCTTGCTCAATCAGGCGGTCGTAGTTGGTGGTGAGGATTGTATCGGGGAAGAGTTCGGTGATGAGCAGGGTGGTGTCGCTGATTTTGCCAGTGCGGGAGAAGACATCGCGGATTTCCTGAATAAAGACATCACGGCCGCGGCTAGCCTCGATTTTTTCAATAACGGCTTCGTATTGACCGCCGGCAAGCAGTGTTTCGGTATGAACCGGGTCGATGCCGGCTGTTCGTCCCTGGGTGCGCAGGTGGTCTTCCCAGGAAGGGAAACCTCCAGCCACTGACAAGCCAGCGCCGATGAAAGGGAAAACGTTACCTTCTTCAAGCTGTGCAATAAGCTGATCAAAACGCTGAATGTTCCGCTCGAACCAGTGATCGTCGCTGAACTGTTCACAGAGATAGCGTTCATTCAGGACTTCATTTCGGTGTGTCTTGCGGTATTCCCTGAAGGCTTGATCATAGGCTGCTTTGTCTCCAGCATAAAAGGCCTTGCTGGGGACCGATATGCCATCAATTTTATATTTTTCACGTTCCGCTACTGCGTCATCGCTATCGAACCATTCGTTGAAATCAGCGAAATACTCGAACAACCTGTGCCCGTCGCGTTCACACCATGTTTCAGCATGCGCGGTCATCTCATGACCATCTCTAAGCCACAGCCTGCTCGGCGATAGCGTCGGCGAGGTGGATTTGGGTGGTTTGGGCATCCGAAAGGCGCGCCTTGAGGGCGTCACACAGGGCCATGAGTTCATCGACTTTGGCGACAATGCGGTGTTGCTCGGCGAGGGGAGGAATGGCAAATATAAATTGAGACATCTTGGTCGCATTGACATTTGGAACGCCTACCGAAGTTGTATTCAAGCCAAGATAACTTTGACCAAGAGGGCTTATTAACATTAATAATGTATATTCAGAAGACATAGCCTTTGGTAAGCGAACGCGAATTAAATATGCACTTGGAATTGCAATAATATCCAAATCATAAATTGCCATAGTTCCAATGCTTCCAGATCTCGTAATTATCAAGTCACCTTTTTCTAGTCCATAAAGTGATAGCTTGGATTTGTCTACCCAAACCTCTGGCGGGTTTTTTAAGCAAATTTTTCCATCAGAAGTCATATCGGTAGTTCGTATTGTCTGAGCAGTGGCCTGCAAACCACACCGCGATTACAGTGGGATGATGCGAGCCCCTATATCACTGGCTTTGCCAAAGAAAACCGATGACAAGACAAGAATTGCCGCTCCCGTAGCGGCGTACTCCGCGGCGTTCTTTTCGGTGATGCCTCCAGCGGCGGCGATCATCACGGCCGGATTAACGGCCCGCACCTTCCCGATCAATTCGATCAAATCGGCGCTGGCCATTTTGTCAACCTGGATGATATCGAACCCGGCTCGCGCCGCTAGTAACGCCCCGCCTTCGTCTTCTACCTCGATGGTCAGTTTCATGCTCGGCACTTCGCGCCGGAGTCGATCGATGCCGGTGCACAGGCTCTCTATGCTTTCCAGGAATACCATGTGATGCTTGAAGATCAGGACGGATTCGGACAGGCCCAGGCGGTGAGAGTGTGCGCCACCGCATTCTATCGCCTTGATTGCCAGCTTCTTCAGGCCGGGATAGGATTTGCGGGTAGGTGCGATCGATATGCCGGGATTTATTTCTCTGGCGATGTCGACGATTCTTCTGGTGCGCGTGGCAATGCCGGATATGTGTTCGAGGAGGTTCAGCGCCACACGCCAACCGGCGTGGAGAGCGGCGGCTGTCCCTTCCGCTTCAAGAAAGACGACACCTTCCGGGAGATATTCCCCGCTCGGCGTGATATGCCGTATCTCGGCGCCGAATTTGCGCAGTATCCCCGCGGCCTCCTCGGTAGGGCACACAACCGTAGGTTCCCGCGTCTTGAAGACGATCTTCCCCCACCTGTCGCCGATACCGAGTATTTTAGTGGTCAAATCGCCGTACGGGACATCTTCCTCTATTAACCGTTCGAGCAATTGATCTGATACCGGTCGCGCCATTATGTCCTCCTCCTCTTTACCCTATGGTTTGCAAGTCGTTCCTGCATTTCCGGTACTTCACCCCCCTGCAACCGATGGCTGCCAAGACATTTTCTCTCTATTCGTAGTTTTCCTGTAATTTCGCGACTTCCATAACTATTCCCCCGAAATGATGAAAAAGCATGCCTTGGGTACCGGGCAGAATAATCGGTAATTCAATCTGAGTTTCCGATCTCATCCGGTGCTTTTTACGCGGAAAGGTTGGTGTTGGTGGTCAAGACCCAGATGCCGTCAACGCAGGCATCGGCTGCAATCTTCTCGACTAGGGTCACGCTCTCCTTGTCGACCTTGAGAAACGAGCGGTAGCCCTTGTTGCCTATCAATGACTTTGGCGACGCTTGTCGCTTTTCCTGGAGCGCATTGACAATAGCCTCTCGGTCGGCAACGTCCTTTTGGGCCTGACGCTCGTTGCGGCAAACTATGTAATGGACACCGTCAGAGTGGCTCCTTGATAATTGCACTGAAACTCACATCACTCATGGAAGTACAAAGGTTCATTTTCAGTGGGCTCACGACTCTGGAGAAAAAGAAACTCGATATGTATACTTATCAATATATCAGCATTGAATTGAAATGGGCATGATTGCATATCTGATATGCAGTTGAGCATCCGCAAAAATAATCGGGTCTAATCCCATAAAGGAAATTAACTATGACAGGACCATCGCGACCATTCGCGGAACTGAAAGGAAACGTTATCATATTCCATGCCGGAAGTCTGAGCGTGCCGTTCGAGGCCATGGAAAAGGAATTCGGGGCCTGCCGGCCGGATGTGAACATTCGGCGCGAGGCAAGCGGAAGCCAGGCAGCGGCCCGAAAGATATCCGAACAGAACAAACCGTGCGACATAATCGCCTCAGCCGATTTCAGGGTGATAGACCAACTTCTCATTCCCACGCACGCAAGCTGGAATATCCGGTTTGCCGCCAATCAACTGGTCCTCTGCTACACGGACAAAAGCAGATATTCGGACGGGGTGAATGAACGGAACTGGCATGAAATCCTGCAACGGAAGGAAGTGGTCTGGAGTCACACCGATCCGAATCTCGATCCCTGCGGATACCGCGCCCTGATGGTGCTCCAACTCGCGGAGAAATTCTACGGGAAGCCCGGATTGAATGAAAAGATTCTCGCGAACCGTCCCTTGTCTGCTATCCTGCCCGGAGCGGAAGAACTGGTATCCCTTCTCAAATCAGGCAACATGGACTATGCGTATGAATATCTCTCGGTAGCGGTTCAGCACGGTTTGAAATACATAATTCTTCCTGACGGAATAAACCTTGGCAATTACAGGGAAGACCCGTATTATTCACAGGCCCTCGTGAAAACAGCCGGCGAGAAACCGGGAGAAGTGGTTGAAATGAAGGGCGAGTCGATAACCTACGGCGTCACACTGCTTGATGACGCCCCGAACAGGGGAGCGGCTATTGCATTCCTCGCGTATATGCTCAAACCCGAAGGCGGCCTGAAGATCCTGAAACAACAGGGACAGCCTCCTTTCGTACCCTGCCGGATTCCCACCGAGAAGATGAATTCGCTTCTGCCCGAAGAGTTGGCCCGGCTGGTAAACGTCGAAGGCTGAGGGTATGCAGTGACGATGCTGGAAAGGAGAAGGGATATGGTACTATTTTCATCTACGCCTATCGATCCGAAACTAGTCTACAGCCTGATTGAAAAGAACGCTGCCGGTTCGGTGATCTTTCATTATGCGGTGGCCAAAGCGATGGACTCAAAACAGGGGATCACAACCCATATCAGTTATGAGGCGAATGGCAATGTTGAACAAGATATGGAAAATATTGCCGCGGAAATGAGAAAAAACTGGGAACTGACGGATGTGCTGATCATGAGGAGGCAGGGCAAGGTAGAAATAGGAGAAATAATCTCACTGATTGCAGTTAGCGCTCCCGGCAGTGAAGCAGCATTCGCCGCCTGCCGTCATGGACTCGCCTGTCTGAAGCAGATGCCGACAATCACAAAAACCGAAGCATATTCGAAGGTTATGAGATAATTTTATCTGCCTTCTACGATCGGCTTTATAACGCCTCGCTGCCTGTAGCTACTCGGGTTAAAGCTGTTCCATGGGGACAATTCCAGCTGCCTTCTTTCAATTCACATTTTGTCCATCCGGTGCACGACCGCCATGGTTCCCTGGTTGAACAGATTGCGGGCGAAGCATTCGATTGAGATGTCGGCGCCCGGCGCCATGTGCAAGATCATGCTCCTGTTTCCCACCGCGATGCTTCTTTCGTCGTAGCCGGATGCTAGGGTGTTTTCCGGAATGGAGGTAAAGAAGCCGGATAGGGGGTATTCCTTCTCTTCCACGTCCTCCTGGAAGTATTTGGATCCCGTGGGGTACTCGAACACCTCGTGCCTGCCGGTAGTGATAGTCAGGTACTGGGCATCGCTCGGTTCGTAGTAATACCACCCGCGCCCGTTTTCGCATCGCTGGTGGGGCCAGGGGAAATCGTTGAGGCCGAGCCCTTCCACCACGATAAGCGCGATTTTCCGACCCCTGATCCGCGTGTCGATGAGCCTCCTGATGTCTGTTATGGCGGACGCTTCGCCCAATGTGGTGGAGAGGGGGATGGCGTAGGCAGGCGCGGGCACCCGCTGGACCTTGCGGAAGGCGCCTCCGACGGTGTGGAACATATACCCCGGTCGGGCCACCAGGAGGTATTCGGGAATCCTTGAGTCATCCACCCGGCACTCGGAAAACAGCTTCCGAAACTCCTCACGCGGCACTATCCGTTCAACTTCCGGGAGGGCTGCCAGACACTCCAGGTCACGGCGACTCCCATCGTAGAGACCGGCGTGTCGCGCAGACCAGTGGGTGGAAAGCACCAGTCCGTCGAACTGCGTAACATCGATGAAATCGACAAAGGGGATCATGCCTCCTGTCCCCACGATTACCGGCGAAAACCCAGAGCTCGCTACAAACCGGTTGACCTCCTCGAACACGGAGGAAACCATTGTCGCCCATTCGCTCTCAGTCAGAACGGAATAACGGGCAACGAAGAATTGCCGGGCATACGTGAGGAAGACGAAAGACGGTTCGTAGCCGGCAATCAGGTCAAGGGCAGTATCGGTCACCCACCGGTTTCCCGCGTCATCAAAGTCCCCGGGATAGGGCCGTCGGGCCTGTATTTCCTTTACCATCCTCAGGAGAGGCGCCTCTTCATCCACCCGGTCGCCGGTCCTCAGGTCGAACACCCGCTGCCATTCACGCGCATCGATTATGGCAAGACTCACCGTTTCACCTCCCCGGCATTCCAGGCAACCTTTTCGCCGTGCAGCCTGATTTCCCGCCCGCACGACGGACATCTCGTCCCTGTGCAGCTGAATGAGTGGAGCCGGTCGCCACCGCAGCCAAGACTGAAGCGCCTTATCACGGTTGCGCCGCAATCGGGACAGAGCGTATTTACCCAGTCGGAGCCGACGAAATTGTGAAAATACACATGGGGCAGATATGCCCGGATCGTCTCCAGCCTCCCGGCAATGGCATCGATATTGGGGTAGCGGGCGTCTTTCATCTCGTCATCGGGAAGGAGGCGGAACACATGCCATGGTATTTCCGGATCCACGTCAGCGATGAACCGGGCGATCTCCTCGATCTCGCCGTCGTTGATCGACTCGATGATAGGGGTGGTAACTTCAACGTGCCCAACAGCGGCAAGCCTTCGTATGTTCCTCAACACCGGCTCAACGGAGGGTATCCCGATATACTCGCGGTTGAAGGCGGCCGACAGGCCCTTCAGCCCGACGTTGAAGAAGGAAAAAGCCGATCCGAGGATTTCGGTTGACTCCTCGGTGGTATAGGCATTAGTGAGACATCCCATGGGCATGCCGGAGGCGGTTGTCTCCCTCGAAAGCTCGACCAGTGAGGGGAGAGACACGGCGGGCTCGTTCACATTGAACACGATGGAGTGGCATCCCATCTGTTTTGCCCTGCGAACAAGCTGCGGCGGGGTGAGATGCACCATGCCGGCCTGGATCGCGGCAGGGTCCTGTTTGGCAATAAAGGAGTTGGAGCAATAGCGGCAGCGGAAATTGCAGCTGGCAGTGCCGATCACCAGGCATCTGCTGCCGGGCCAGGCGTGGTAAAAAGGAACTGACTCGACTTTCGAAGGGATGCAGCTTGACCAGCGATAAGGAAACCGTTCTCGAACGGCGCCAGCTTCCTCAACGTACATGCGGCATACGCCGAGACTGCCGCCCTTCAGATCGCACCGCCATTCACAATAGGTGCACTGCATGGATACCTCCTATGCATAAACGTGTTCGTGCGGCTGGTCTATGCAGTGCCCACTGTAACTTTCGTTGCTTTTGTCAACCACAAAACCTCGCTCCCGATATTCAACCCCAATGATTGCCACGATGATGTCCGCGCCACAGCAGTAGTCGGAACCTTTTGGTAGTCAAGCGCGACTTTTCTTTACTCATGTCTGAAGAAAAACTGACAAGAAATCATCGAATTATGCGGATTTCTTTGGGCCTGGTTATTTTGATCTCAGGTTACATAATCCGTCTGAAAGAAGATGCCTTGATAGCCGCGTATAGTTCGATGCCCTTTTCGATCATGAGTTCCTTGGCAGCAGGTAGAGTCACTTCAGCAACCAGGTGTTCGCTCCCTCCGCAGGCAAGTTTTACGCCAAGCCGCCGGCCCGCCGAAAAGACATCTTCCACCGTACATTTGAGCAGGTTCCGGGCGCTGATTGCATGCGGGAATCCACGGAGCAGAATGATATCCCTTGATGAAAGCTCGAAAAGAGTTTCCGCCACCCCGTTACCGGTAGAGATGAGCAGCTCGCTGTCACCCCAACTGTAGGCGTACAGCTCGTCGCGAATCTGAGGGTCCTTCAGTTTTAGGAGGTTGGTGTAACCGGTCACGCTCTGCCCCATCCTGGCAAGCGCCAACTGATCGCTCGACATCTGTTCATTGATCTTCCCGTTTTCTACGATCAGAACCTGATCCGACATGAGTCGCATTTCCATCATGGAATGCGAGATGAACAGATAAGGGATATCGAACCGCTTGCTGACGCTTTTCAGATAGGAAATAATTTGGAATTTCAGACTTTCATCCAGGGCGGAAAGGGGTTCGTCCATGAGGAGGAGGCGGGGGTTGGAAAGGACGGTCCTGCCGATGGATACACGTTGTTTCTCACCCCCTGAAAGATTGTTCACTCCACGGTCCATCAGGTGTCCGATTTCGAGCACATCCACCAGGTCTGCGAGTTCAATCCTGCGGTGCCGGGCGGGACACCTTCTGTAACCATACAGGAGATTGCGTTTCACACTGAGGTGCGGGAACAGGTTTGGATGCTGGAATACCATGCCGACGCGCCGCTCCTCCACTGGGACGCTCAGCCGCCTGGAACTGTCGAAGAGCGTTTCGCCGTCGACGGTTATGAGGCCATTGTCAGGCTGATGGAGTCCCGAGATGAGTTTGACAAGTGTCGACTTGCCGCTCCCGGAGGAACCGAAAACCCCCAATGCGTCTCCCCGGATGGTAAAGTCCGCGGCAAACGAGAACGCACCGAATTTTTTTTGCACGTCTATGCGTAGTTCCATGTCAGTCAGCCTTCACCAGTCGCCGTGACAGATACTCATGAAAAAGGAGGATGACTATCGACAGGGAGATGGATACCAGGCAAAGCGACAATGCCATGATGTCACCGCTGGGCGAGCTCGTGTATTCATAAATGGCAAGGGGTATTGTCTGGGTCACGCCTGGAATGTTGCCGGCAACGATAATCGTCGCTCCAAACTCGCCAAGACCGCGGGCGAACATGAGGGCCGATCCGGCCAGGATGCCCCGCAAGGAAAGCGGGAGGATAATGGTCATGATGTTGTCGAGGGTCCCGGCCCCGAGGGTGCGCGCGGCCTGGATCAACTCCTCGTCAATGCTTTCCATGCCGATGCGGATTGCCTTTACCAGCAGGGGAAAGCCGACCACCGCAGTGGCGATGGCCGCCGCTTTCCAGGTAAAGATCAGCTTGATGCCGAGCAGCTGGAGCAGGTGCTGCCCGAGCCACCCTTTCTGGCCGAGGAGGAGCAGCAGCAGATAGCCGACAACGACCGGCGGCAGGGTAAGGGGAAGGTTTATCAGGACATCCAGCGCCACCTTACCCCGGAACTGCCGGAAGGTCATGAGCCAGGCCAAGGCAAAGCCGAACGGCAACGAAAGCAAGGTGGCGGTCAACGCCACCTTCATCGACAGGATGATTGCCGAAAAATCGGCGGGGGTGAAAGAAGGCATGATTACTTGACCGCGAAACCTTTTTTCACCAGGACACTTTTGGCTTCCGCCGACTTCAGGAAGGTGTGGAAGCCCATGGCAGACTGATTTTTGCCTCCGGCCGCCGTTACTCCTCCCGGGTATGTCACCCGTGGATAGAGGTTCTGGGGCACGGTAAAGAGGATTTTGGAGTTTTTCGCCATTTCAAGGGCATCGGTCTTGTAGACGAAGGCGCCGTCTACCTCGCCCCGTTCGGCATACAGGAGGCATTCCCGCACGTCCTTGGCCATGACAAGCTTCTTCTCAAGGGTTTTGTCCATGCCGGATTTCTTCAGCGCGGTCATGGCGTATTCTCCCGCCGGGACGCTCTTGGGGCTGCCGATGGCGATTCTTTCCAGTTTTGCCAGATCGTTCATGCCCTTGACCTTCAGTCCCGGTTTGCCCACAAAAACCAGCTCGTTGTATGCAAAGGTACCGATGCTCCTGTTATCCATCAGTTTCTTGTCTTTCAAATAATCCATCCATTTTTCATTGGCCGAGATGTAGAGATCGGCCGGAGCGCCATGCTCGATCTGTTTGGCAAGGGCACCCGAGGCGCCATAGTTTTTGATGAACTTCACGCTTGGATTTTTTTTGGTGTACGAATCGGTCAGTTCGTTGACAACATCTTTCATGCTCGCCGCGACCGACAGATTCACCTCCGCCGCCATTGCCGCCGTTGCCAGCATCCACACCGCCAATACAACCGGGATTGCCACTGTGATAAAACGTTTCATAGGTACCGCTCCTTTCCGGGAAATTGATGCGCTATCGTTATATAATAGAAAACATTACGAATTACAATCATGGATTCCTTGCCGTATGGCGCCTCATCTCTCTCCGAAGCCGGAAAAGGCGGGCATATCGCTTTTGGACGTTATGGATGTCGTCGCTGTGTCGTCAAAATGTATCGGCTCACCGGAAATTGGGAGCGGGAAGGGATAGGTGGAGACATGCGCGCCGCTGCACTCCGTATTCTTTCGATATTTTCGATGAAAGAAGGGATAAACGACGAGGACGGACTGAATGCCCGTCCTCGTGAAGACGTGCTGTTATTCCACGCCCATAATTACACTTGAAGCCTTAATCATGGCGCATGCCTTGCCGCCTTCCTTGAGCCCCAGTTTCTTCGCGCTCGCCTCGGTAATGACCGCGGTCAGCGTGGCGCCGCCGAGATCCAGGTCAATCTCCGCGCTCACTGGTCCTTCAACGATTTTCGTTACCGTTCCGCACAAGACATTGCGTGCGCTGACCTTGGCCGGATCGAGGTCGGCGCCGATGATGACGTTGGTGGCCTTGATCATGGCAAATGCTTCTTTGCCTTCTTTCAGTGCGAGATTGTCGGCGCTCGTGTTGGTGATGACCGACGCAATGGACGCTCCACCCTTCAGAGTGAGGATGACTTCGGTGTTGACTGCACCCTTTTTCACGCCGGCTACGGTCCCTTTCAAGATGTTTCTGGCACTCAGTTTCATTTGTTTCCTCCCGAGTTTTATTTACCAACGATATTTTATTTGTATATAACGGAAAAAATGAAAGTCAATCCCATCTCATAAATAACACGTCATTGAATTCTATTCATCGCAAAAGACGTGCATTTATAACATATTAGTTTTATTAATATATTTTATGTAAGTAAAAATACATATATTAATTGTTTAATTATATCAGATATCACTATTGATTTATGTCAGTCTGCTCTATCCGCAATAACGAAAAACCTGTGGGGCAGACCGCGACAACGTCCGGTTTAGTAAAATGTTCAAGCATGTCCTATTTTCAATGCCCCACTTGTCCTTATTCTTTCAAAGTTGGTTGTCGGCATGGCAGCAACCGGCAACCAATTTCACCCGTCGGAGGAAGAAGATAATCTACCATGCGGGTTTCGTTTCACCTTGCCCGGAGGGACGAAATATGCGCATATTCTGCGGTCAGCGGGCAATAGGGGTACTTGGCGCATTTCTGACCACGAAAACAAAAAAGACCGACGGAGAACAACACCCGTCGGCCTTCATTGACCGTAGTGTCTACTCCTTTCCAAACACGGGAGGCGACGCCGTTTCCAGCGGCGCCCACAGCCCGGTTCCCATAGCGCAAGCCTTAGGGAATTCAGGTCGGAGCGATTTAACTAGATTGTTCGTATCCTGTAATTTATTTTGTGGTGATTGTCAAGGCATTATTTGTCTGGCTCCGTCAACAGGATTTCAATCAGCAAAAGAGACCATGCAATCACAGACCACCTGCATAGCAGGTGGCTTGAGGAAAGCCCCTGAAAAAGGGGCTAGGGGTTATTGGTCAAAGTCGTGTTCTCCCTGCTTTCTATCCTCAACTTCTTTCTGTCGGCACAACTGCCGTATGATTTTCCCAATTTCACCACGAATTCGGCCAAACAGAACCTTCTTTCGATATTTTGGGACGAACGCCACGTGATATTTGCACTCCCATTTAACATGGGATAAACTTTGCCACTCTGGCATGGCATTTCCTCCTGTTGATTGCCTTTCGGGGCTTTCCTCAAGAGGAAATGTCTTATTATAAAACGCCGGAACGGCATAGCCTTTTATAGTCACACCGGCATAGCCGGTGGTTTACTGAAAAGCTGAATTATAGGTTGTGTTTTTCAGTCTTGGTCACGGCTTTTGTGGCGCTGAATCGTTTTCTTCGTTCAGTCTTCAGGATTCTGAATAGTTACGAATACGGTTCAATAACCAAGGCGGCCAAGGCGATCGGAATAAACTACAAGACGGCTTGGGACACGATGAATGCTATCAACAATCTCTCGGAAAAGCCGCTTTTTATCCGCGATAGGAAAATATCAGGGTATTCTCAAAGGAGTGTATATATGCCGGAAATGTTTAATGTTCTTCCACCAGCGGATGCGCTAAAAGTATTATTCGATAATCTCTGCCCTCACGTCCGTGAGGAAACCGTTGCGGTTACGGAGTCCCTTGACCGGGCACTGACTGGGAAACTGGTCGCTCCGTCTTCTCTTCCCGCCTTTCCCCGTAGCACAATGGACGGCTACTCGGTGCGTGCGGCGGATACTTTCGGTGCGACCGAATCGCTTCCCGCATATCTAACCGTAATCGGCGAGGCGCCGATGGGCCGAGCCACTGAACTAAAGATCGGCCCGGCCCAGGCGGTCGTCGTTTACACGGGCGGTATGATTCCGCCCGGATCCGATGCCGTCATAATGGTTGAGCGGACGCAAAAGCTTGACGATTCCACCATCGAAGCCCTGCGCGCTGTTGCGCCTGGTGAAAACGTCATAGAGGTCGGTGAAGACGTGAAAGAGGGAGAGCAACTGTTCGACGCTGGACATATCCTGCGGCCGCAGGATATCGGGGGCCTGACGGCGCTGGGTATCACGCACGTCAATGTCGCTGTCAGACCTCGTGTGGCAATCATCTCCACCGGTGATGAAGTCATACCTCCGCATGAGACGCCCGGTCCTGGCCAGATACGGGATGTCAACTCATACACGCTTGCTGGTCTTGTAATCCGCGCGGGCGGTATCCCTTTGCCCTGCGGGATAATCGGGGACGACTACGAAGCGCTTCTTTCCGCGGCAAGTGCGGCACTTGGCGCCGCTGACGCCCTGGTGATTTCGGCGGGCTCGTCCGTTTCGACGCGCGACCTCACGGTGGACGTAGTGAACAGCCTGGGCAAGCCCGGTGCGCTGGTGCACGGAGTCGCGCTCAAGCCAGGCAAACCGACCATTCTGGGTCTCTGTGACGGCAAACCCGTGATAGGTCTGCCGGGCAACCCGGTCAGCGCGATGGTCGTCGCCGGCCTGTTCCTGGTACCGCTGCTGCGACGCATGCAGGGGATTGTGAATCCGCCCGTCCGGCGGCGTGTGGCAGCAAGTCTTACCCACAACATTTCGTCGGCGCCGGGCCGCGAAGATTACGTTCAGGTCAGGATAGCCGAACGTGACGGCCAACTCTGGGCCGAACCTGTCTTCGGTAAATCAAACCTGATTTATACTCTGGTCAAGGCTGACGGAATGGTGCGCGTGCCGCTCAATTCAAACGGTTTGCATAAAGGCGAGCCAGTCGAGGTTGAATTGTACTGAAAAGATGACAGGAGACCGAAATGAGCAAAGAAAGAAAGTTTTACCTTGAAGATATTCCGCTGGATGAGGCCTGGCGCAGGTTTATCGAGGCAATGGAGAACTCCGGGAAGTGGGCTGCGTTGCCGGGTGAGGACATGCCGATCGACGCAGCCGTGGGCCGGGTTACAGCGAAACCGGTGTGGGCAGCGCTCTCGTCACCGGGATATCATGCAAGCGCCATGGACGGTTATGCCGTCCGTTCGGACGACACCATCGGCGCGACCGAGACATCACCGAAACGTCTAAAAGTAGGTCCCGAAGGAGAGGCCAAATATGTCGATACCGGCGATCCGGTTCCTTCGTGGGCCGATGCGGTCATCCAGATAGAGCATACCCAACATATCGACGAAGAGTCAGGCGGCGAATCAATAGAAATCCAGGCAGGTGTAGCGCCATGGACGGCGGTCAGGCCCATGGGCGAGGACATGGTCGCCACCGAACTGGTGCTGCCGGCCAATCGCCTGCTGAAACCGGTTGACCTGGGCGCTCTTGCGGGGTGCGGACACGCGACCGTCAATGTCCGTCGCAGGCCGCGCGTGGCCATCATACCGACCGGGACCGAGTTGGTGACCGCGGAACAGGCCGCGGAAAATGGCCTGAAGTCGGGCGATATCATTGAATACAACTCGCTCGTGCTGGCTGCCCAGGTGCGCGAGTGGGGCGGTGAGCCGACGCGGTACCCGATCGTTGTTGACGAGTACGAACTCATCAGAGAAGCGGTGCGGAAAGCGGCGGCCAATCATGACCTTGTTCTCGTCAATGCGGGATCATCTGCCGGTAGTGAGGATTTCACCGCAAGTGTCGTGGAGGAATTGGGAACTCTTCTTGTTCACGGCGTGGCCGTTCGTCCCGGCCATCCGGTTATTCTGGGTATCGTAACCGACCGCAGTACGCCTGTCATCGGTGTGCCGGGATATCCCGTATCATGTGCACTGACGAGTGAAATTTTCGTGGAACCGCTCATTTCCCATTGGCTTGGTCTGCCACAACGGGAAAAACCCAAGCTGCAAGCGACAATCAGCCGCAAGCTTCTGTCACCGACAGGTGATGATGAATGGGTACGGGTGACCGTTGGACGGGTAGGCGAGCGGGCCGTGGCAGCCCCCCTATCGCGTGGGGCGGGCGTAATAACCTCGCTTGTCCGCGCCGACGGGATTGTCCGGATACCGCGCTTTTCGGAAGGGGTCGAAGCCGGGCAGGATGTCACCGTAGAGTTGTATCGTGATCCGTCCGAAATCGAACGGACCATTGTACATATTGGCAGCCACGATCTCTGTCTGGATTTGCTGGCCCAGTATCTGGCTGAATGTGGACGTCGTTTTTCGAGCGCAAATGCCGGCAGTCTCGGAGGGTTGACGGCCCTTCTACGCAGGGATGCGCATCTGGCCGGGTCCCACCTCCTGGACCCGACGACGGGCGAATACAATATTTCGTACGTTAAGCAGTACCTGCCCAATGTGCCGGTGGTGCTCATGACCTTCATGCATCGCGAGCAGGGGTTGATCGTCGCTCCAGGCAACCCGAAAGTGATCACTGGACTGGGTGATCTGGCGCGTGACGACGTTCGCTATGTCAACCGCCAGCGCGGGGCAGGCACCCGCGTGCTGCTCGACTATCACCTTGACAAACTGGGGATCGCACCTGAGAAGGTACAAGGTTACCGGCATGAAGAATATACCCACCTGGCAGTTTCCGTGGCGGTTCAATCCGGTACCGCTGACTGCGGTCTCGGCATTGCCGCGGCAGCGCGCGCCCTCAATCTCGATTTCGTCCCGTTGGAGAAAGAACGCTACGACCTGGTGATTCCCCGTGCGCACTACGAAAGTGATCTGTTGCGTCCGCTCCTCGATATGATACGCGGCCCAAACCTGCGATGTGCCGTTGCCGAACTGCCAGGTTATGACACGACGCACATGGGCGAGGTCGTCATAGAGTTATAGTTGCATCGAATAAGTAACATAACACGGTTCCGCCTCCCCAAAATGGCTTGACGAATTGTTACATGTCAAATTTCTGGCCGCTCATCACAACTTTATGGGTCAAGGAGTTCAAGGAGGACGCGGAGGAAAAAGAGTATCCCCTATCCGGCTATTTTATCTCGACCCCAGGCGACACTATCGCGTCCGGCTGTGAATCGAGAAGCATCGCAGTGGGGAACAGGAGCATGATCATTCACATGGTATGCGGAACCGACATCTCCATCGAGTGCTTCGCCCGCAATCTCTCCAACCAGGGGACCATGGCGGTCGTTCACCGGTTGGACAAGAAATGAATGCGACAGAGCATCGGACCTCCTCTTCCGTCGCCATTTCAGTAAATGTATCTCGGGGTGAGCCCGGAATCTCTTCCGAACCCACCCCGAGATATATGCCAAAAAATCAAATTCTTCTCAGTAATCCAACTATTTAAGAGTATCGATACCGCCGGTGGACATGTAGCCGTCCGCCATTGCATCGCTGACATCGTACGCCTTCTTTTCCGACGTGAGGGCCTTCAGGACCTTCGCCGGATATGCAGGGATAGACCTGATGCGTGCGCCGCAGGCGTCATGGATCGCGTTCAGGATGGAGACGTGCGGAGAGGTCAGCGGACCCTCGCCGACTCCGGCCTGGCCGAATGCGGTGGCCGGACGCGGTGTTTCGACATACAATACTTCCAGATTGTCGGGGATGTCCTTGATGAACGGGAAGCCTGAGCCGATGAGGGTGACGTGCTTCTTCAGGTCTTCGAAGTCCTCGGTGAGGGCAAGACCGATGCCCTGGGCGAGGCCGCCCTGCACCTGGCCGTCAACGGTGCCGCGGTTGACGATGGTGCCGTTGTCGCCGACATACGTCATCTTCACGACTTCCACCTTTCCGGTGGTGATGTCGACCGCCACTTCGGACATGAAGAGGGCGTACATGTAGCAGCAGAAAGGACTGCCGATTCCGTTTTCGTCCTGATGGGTGCACGGGGTGGTCCAGCTCCCCTCGTACCTGGTCGCGATCTTTTCTTTCACCATTTCGTCATAGGTGCGGAATGCGCCGTCCGGCTTCTTCATAGCGTCCAGGAGCAGTCTGCACGCGGCGACGATGGCGGTGCCGGTAACCGTGTTCTGACGGCTGCCGCCTGATGGACCGGCGTTCGGCGTAAGGCTGGTGTCGTTCATGCAGAGCTTGATCTGAGACGGTTTCAGGTTGAGGGCGCGGAGCGCCTCGTGGGCGAATGCCACCGTACCCATATCGGCGCCCTGGCCATGGTCTTCCCATGCGTTGCCGACCATCACATCGCCGTTGGGCAAAAGCTCAACCCATGCATTGGAGGTGTCGGGGCCGTCGAGACCGCAGCCGTAGATGCCGAGGGAGACGCCGACGCCGCGTTTTACCGTGTCGGTTGACTCCAGTTTGGCCTTGGCCTTTGCCTCCTGATACTTGGGACGCATGATGTTGAACATCTCTTCAAAGCAGAAGACTTCCGGAACCTGGCCGGTAGGGGTTGTGGCGCCGGGACGGTAGATGTTCTTGAAGCGGAATTCGAACGGGTCAAACCCGGCTTTCCGCGCCAGTTCGTCAACCAGGGACTCACCTAGCATGAAGGCCTGCGGCGAACCGTAGGCGCGGAACGCGGAACCCCAGCCGTGGTTGGTGCAGACGGTACGGCCGACGCCGCGGATGTTCTTCAGGTCGTAGCCGGCGCCGATGAACTGCTGGCCGCGCAGGGTGACCAGGTCGCCGAATTCCGAATAGGGGCCGTGGTCGCATTCCCAGCTCGCGTCGAGGGCGAGCATTTTGCCTTCCTCGTCGCAGGCCAGCGTGCCCCTGAGCCAGAACGGAGACCGCTTGCCGGTATAGGTCTGCTGCTGATACCAGTCGTATCCCAGGAAGCAGGGACGGCCGGTGGCCATTGCGGCTGCGCCGACCAGGGCTTCCATGGTCGGGCTGAATTTGTACCCGAACGTGGCGCCGGTGGGGTTCTGTACCACGACGATCTGATCGGGCTCGACACCGAGGCCAGGGGCGATCATATAGAGGTGCAGGTGGATACCGATGGATTTGGAGTGGATGACAACCCTGCCCTGGTCATCGATGTAGGCGAAACCCACATCCGGCTCGATGGGCATATGGGGTTGACGCTGCAGATAGTATTCTCCTGAAAAGCTGTGCGCTGCTTTTTCGATGATCGGCTGAACTTCTTCGCCTTTATTGCCGTAACAGGTGTAATAGATGTTCGGCGTTCCCGGGTGAATTTCGATGGCGTCTTCGGCCATGGCCGCCGGGGCGTTCATGTATGCCGGCAGCACTTCCAGGTCGACCTTGACTTTTTCGGCTGCCGCCTGTGCGTTGGCCTTGGTATCGGCGCAGACGATGGCACAGACGTCGCCGTACTGGTAAATCTTGTCGTCGTTCAGGATTGGACGATCCCAGCCGTCACCCTTGTTGGTCGGGAAGGTGATCAGACCGGTGATGCGGTTCTTGCCCTTGACGTCCTTGTGGGTAACGACCTTGAACACTCCCGGCATCTTTTCCGCTTCGGAGGTGTCGATGCCCTTGATGACGGCATGGGATACCTTCGGCTGCACCAGGGCGCACTGCAGGGTGTTCTCGGGAAGCTGGGTACCCATGTCTTCGCCGAAGTCCCACAGACCGCAGACCTTGGCAACGAACGTGGGGCGCGGCATGCGGGTACCGTAGACTCTTCCGTCCGCCGGCGGCTTGTATTCGAGGGCGGATTCCGACATCTCGCCGCGGAGCACCTTGGCGGCGTCCATGACCGCATCGACAATCATGACATAGCCGGTGCAACGGCAGGCGTTGCGATACTTCTGGAACCAATCGCGGACATCCTCGCGGGTGGGTTTCGGGTTTTCGTCCAGCAGAGCCTTGGCGGAGACGATAAAGCCGGGGGTACAGAAGCCGCACTGGGTGGCGTGATTGAAGATAAACGCCTTCTGCAGCGGATGGAGATTGAGCGGTGTGCCGATTCCTTCAATGGTCGTAATCTCGGACCAGTTATCGACCCGCTTCATCTTCGTGGTGCAGGAACGGATCAACTTGCCGTTCATGATCACGTTGCAGGCGCCGCACTGGCCGTTGCCACAACCGACTTTGGTTCCGGTCAGATGGAGCTGCCTGCGCAACACATCGGACAGGAGGGCTTCCTGATCAACAATAAGCGTCCGTTCTACACCGTTTACCTTGAGAACCTTTTTGATCATTTCCTTTCCTCCTTCTTCTTGTTTTCGCATAACCGGGGAAAACCCGGCCATACTACGCGCCGATTCCACATCACAGGGCGCCCGCCTGTTATCCCTTACCAAAACCGCAATCCGGATATCTGCATTCCGGGCAGTCCAGGCAGAGGCCGCCGTGGCCGAGAGGTATGATATCGTTACGTGTTATCCGTTCTCCGGCAAGTATCCTGGGTACGACAAGATCGAAAATCGTTGCCCTGTGATACATGACGCATCCCGGGAGGCCGATGACCGGGACATTCCCGATATAGGCAAGCATGAACATGGCGCCGGGAAAAGTGGGCGAACCGTAGGCAACGACCTCGCCGCCCGCGGCCCGTATCCCCGCCGGGGTGAGATCGTCGGGGTCCACCGACATGCCGCCGGTTGTCAGGATCATCTCCGCTCCGTCCGCCAATAGTCCCTGAATTGCCGAGACTATCATCGGTACGTTGTCCGGCACTATCTGTTGCCGGATCACCTCGCTCCCCATGTCCGCCAGTTTCTCGCGGACTATGGGACCGAATCTGTCTTCAATGCGTCCGTGATATATCTCGTTGCCGGTGGTCACCAGCCCCACCCGCATCAGCCGAAAGGGTCGTATCTCGACGATGGGATACTGTTCCCGGCATATTTGTTCAACCCCGGCGATTTTCTCTTCTCCGGTGTATAGCGGGATAATGCGGGTCGCGGCAACGGTAAGGCCCGGGGTTACCCGACGGTTTGTATGCAGGGTAGCCAGCACTATCTCCTCGATGGAGTTGATGCGGGCAAGGGCTTCGCTGTTGACCTTCAAAAGCCCCTTGACGTTCGCCGACAGCTTCACCTTTCCCTCAACAGGCTCCTGTAATTCGATACCCTGTCCGGCAGCTGCACGGGCAATTCTCTGCGCCGCATCGTTCTCATGAACGTCCCCCTTGCTGAGCTCAAGCACAAAGATGTTGTCCTTGCCGAGAGCCAGAAGCGCCGGAATATCTTCCTTCCTGATAATGTGCCCCTTACTGAATGCGCGCCCCTTGAACTCTCCTGGTACGATACGGGTGATGTCGTGCAAAAGAACCTTGCCGACCGCCTCCTGAACCGGTATGGACAGCTTCATCTACATCCGCCTTTCTGCGCGCGTATTACGGAACTAGCGCGCCACATGATCTGAAATGGGAACAGGGGGGGAAGAACGATTACTCAATATCGTTATGTAATTAACTATATAACGAATCCCGCAATACATGCTCGCATGGTACGGAACTGCGCGCCACAGTGATCTGAATCGGATACAGGGGAAGATTATAGTTCGTGGTCTCAGTGAAGGAATGGAGCGATTACTCGTCGGAGAAGAAATAGATTGCCGGCACACCTGTTCTCCACCTTTTCCGTTGGCGAGGACGCTCCTTTCCAAACACGGGAGACGGCGCTGTTTCCGGCGCCGCCCATAGCCCGTCCACCATAGCGGAAGCCGTAGGCGGAACGGGTCGGAGCTCAATAACTAAGTCTGACTGATGAAAGTATACTTTCGGAGCCGGAAAAGTCAAAAAAGGACTTTTGAGCCGGAATCGATACTATTTGGACACGTGCCATGACGTCATTTCAAGGAGGACGTTACTATTTCTTGCCAGCAATGGAATGAAATGGTATGCAGTGAGATTTTTTAACCTGTCAACACATGTTAAGCAGTATTTTTTGCAAATACGCCGTTTCACGGTGATCATTAAGGAGACATCCATGGTTCGCACGTTTCCCGGGAGTCTGGTCCGGCTCAACATCACCCAGTTTCCAGGCGCATTCAACGACAACCTGCTCAAGCTCCTGATTATCTTCCACCTGATATGGCTGTCAGTAGTCAAGAAGAAAAATATTCCCCGCCCCTCGTTTG
>CAZFCG010000071.1:0-18333 GCA_964517595.1 uncultured Geobacter sp.
GCTTAGAGCAGCAGAAAGATGGCAATCGGAGAGAACGAAGGATGCTTCCAACTGCCGAATCTAGTATAAGCTACTTGATGGTATCCAGGCTCTTGGCGGTCATCTTTGCCGTGAGGGGGAGATATCCGTCCTTGACCACGATCTCCTGGCCCTCCTTTGAGACGACGAACTTCAGGAACTCCTCCACCAGTTTCGGAAGCGGCTTGCCCGGCGCCTTGGATACGTAGACGTAGAGGAAGCGGCTCAGGGGATACTTGTTGTTCAGGGCGTTCTCGTAGTTGGCCTCGAATGCCTGTCCGCCTTCCTTCTCCGAGAGGGCCAGGGTCTTTACTCCAGAGGTCTTGTAGCCGATGCCGGAGTAGCCGATGCCGTTTTTGTCCCTGGTGATGCCCTGGACAACGGAGGCCGAGCCGGGCTGTTCCTTGACGGTGTCCTTGAAGTCACCCTTGGACAGGGCGTGTTCCTTGAAGAAGCCGTAGGTTCCGGAAGCGGAGTTACGGCCGTAGAGACTTATGGGCTGGCCGGCCATCCTGCCGGTGACTCCCAGTTTGCCCCAGGTCCTGATGTCGCTGGCATAGCCGCGCTTGCGGTTCCTTGAAAAGGCGGCGTCCACCTTTTCCAGGGAGATGCTCTTCAGGGGGTTGTCCTTGTTCACGAACACGGCGATGGTGTCGATGGCCACGGCGATTTTGGTGGGCTTGTAGCCGTATTTCTTCTCAAAGGCGTCTATCTCGCTGCTCTTCATCTCGCGGGACATGGGACCCAGTTGCGCGGTCCCGGCTATCAGGGCGGGGGGGGCGGTGCTGGAGCCCTTGCCCTCAATCTGGATCTTCACATTGGGATACTTCTTACGGAATCCTTCCGCCCACATGGTCATAAGGTTGTTGAGGGTATCGGAGCCGATGCTGTTCAGATTGCCTGAGACGCCGGCGACTGTCTGGTACTTCTTCAGTCCCTTGTCCACTTTTACCGGCTGCGCCGAGGCGGTCCCGGTTGCGGCCACAAGCAGTGCCGCAGCCGTGCAGATGATTCTCTTGAGCATTTGTTACCTCATGGTGTGTAAAGCGCGTTTTTTTGTCATAGTAGCTGCTTCAGGTTACAGTCTTGTTACGAATGGGCCAAGATATGTTGAAATCCGAGCCCTGGGCCGTCATGATGGATACCCTCCGGGCGCTTCCGCTGTCACGCCTTTTTCAGGGTAAAGGAAAAGGTGGCGCCCTTTCCTGGTGAGCTATCCACGGAAACCGTGCCGCCATGCGCCTGGACGATGTGCTTGACGATGGCGAGACCCAGGCCGGTTCCTCCCATTTCGCGGCTTCTCGCCGGGTCCACCCGGTAGAAGCGTTCGAAGATACGAGGAAGGTCGCGGGACGGGATTCCGATGCCTGTGTCCGTAACGTTAATTTTAATCTGACTATCCATATGAACGGCCGAGACGGTTACCGAACCTCCCGCCGGGGTGAATTTCACACCGTTGTCCAGCAGATTGATGAGCACCTGGTCCAGTTTCGCCGTATCCGCAAGGGCCTGCGGCGCGTCCGCCAGGGAGGGCGCCGGGATCAGTGATATGCCCTTTTCTTCCGCGGTCCGCTCCATGAGCCGGAATGCCCGCGTCACGGCGCCCAGGATGTTTACCGGCGCCGGTTCCAGTTCCATGGCTCCTGATTCCATGCGGGAGAGGGTCAGAAGGTCGCTGATCAGGCTGGCCAGACGTTCCGCGTGATTGTGAATTATGTTGAGAAACCGGGTTTTCTTTTCCGGCTGCAGAGCGTCCCCTTCGTTGAGAAGGGTTTCGGCGAAGCCCTTGATAACTGATACCGGCGTTCTGAGCTCGTGGGAGACATTGACCACGAAGTCCTTGCGGATCTCCTCCAGTCTTTTCAGATCGCTTATGTCGTGGAATACCGCCACGGCGCCCAGGAGTTCGCCTTCCTCCCTGAGGGGAACCCAGTGGGTGAGAAGATGCTTCTCTTCCGGAACCAGTACGGACATCTCCTCGACGGTTTCCTCCCTGGATTCCAGCGTCTTTTTCAGTGTGTTGTGCATTGCAGGCTGTCGGGTGATCTCCAGCAGGGACTTGCCCTCCAGCTCTTCCACGAGGGCGAATATGGCCCGGAACGCCGGATTCGCCAGGGTGATGTTTCCCGAGGTGTCGGTGACGATCACCCCTTCTCCCATGCCGCGCAGGATGGTGTCGAGCCGGTTCCTTTCCGCGGATATCTTTCCCATCTGCTCTTCTATCTTCGCGGTCATCTCGTTCATCATCGCGGCCAGTTCGCCTATTTCATCGCGGCTCGTCACAGGAATCCTGGCGCCGAAATTTCCCTTGCCGATAAGCCCGGCAACGGAGGCCATCTTCCGGAGAGGCCTGGATGTAAGGCTTGCTATGACATAGCTGAGGAAGAAGGAGCAGACAACCGCGAGAAGAAGAGCCGCCGCCAGGATGGCGTGAAGACTTCCAGTTGCCGCTTCAAGACGCGAAAGGGGGAGCGCCATGCGTATCACGCCCCCCTGGTCGTTTTCGGCGCGGAAAGGGTACGCGACGTAGAGCATGCTGGTTCCCAAGGTGGAAGAATATCTTATGGAAGAGCCGGCGCCATTCTTTATGGCCTGCTGGAATTCCGGTCTGGCTGAGTGATTTTCCAGATTGCCCAGGTCCGAATCCCTCAGTTCCGAGTCGCCAGCAACGGCGCCGTCGGCCGACATGATGGTTACGCGCGCCTTGATTTCCTTCCCGGCATTGTGGGCTATGGCGGGCGCGTCGCGCTCCAAGTCGCCGTTTTCCTTGGCGCACATGATGGCAACCAGTTTCGCCTCGTTGAAGAGGTTTTCCCTCGCCTCATCCAGAAGATGCCCTTCCAGGGTCCGGCTCAGGTATCCATAAAGGACGGCCCCTGTAAGGATTATCAACGTCAGATAGGAGGCCATAAGCTTCCACTGGATCTTGATCTTCATGAATCCTCCATCTTGTAGCCGAAGCCGCGAACGGTCTTGATAAGGTCTCCCGCCGGTCCAAGCTTGGTGCGCAGTCGCGTGATGTGTGTGTCTACCGTTCTGGTGTCGCCGACATAGTTGTATCCCCAGACGTTCTTCAACAGCAGGTCGCGATTCTGGACCCTTCCCGCCCGCTCCGCTAGGTTTAGGAGGAGTTTGTATTCGGTGGTGGTGAGAGCCACATCCTCTCCGGCGGACGTAACCGTGTGGGCGCCGGTGTCGATGGACACCGGGCCTATACTGATGATCCTTTCGCCGCTCTTTTCCGGCTCCGTCCGGCGGAGGACGGCCTTGACCCGCAGCATAAGTTCCCGGTTTGAAAAGGGTTTCACCACATAATCATCGGCCCCTACCTCGAAACCCACTACACGATCAATCTCTTCTCCCTTGGCGGTCAGCATGATCACCGGAATTCGCGAGGTTTTTTCCGACTTTTTAAGTATTTTGCATATTTCCGTCCCCAGCATTCCCGGCAGCATCAGGTCGAGAAGGACCAGATCAGGCAGTATGCGGCGGGCCGCCTCCAGGCCGCCGGGTCCGTCAAGGGCGGTCTCAACCCGGTATCCCTCCTTTTCCAGGTTGAATGCTACGAGATCCAGAAGGTCCCGTTCGTCTTCAATGATAAGGATCGTTTTCATTGTACAGACTCCTCTTTCCGGTGGATTCTAGCCGGATAATGTGACAATCGCGTTACATTTATGTGAACAGTCGGTTGTCGTGGGCCTTCCGAGAACAAGGCGCTTGGTATTTCACACTGTCTGTTGACAGTGGTGTGGAAAAAATGTGAAAGCGGAACGTAAGGGGCGGTTTTTTCCACCATGATTGCATATTGCCTTTTTTTTAGTCACCGGAAATTTCCTTTGTTAAGCATCTGGTGGCAAAGACGAAAAAAGAGGCGCGTGGCGATGTATTCATGGAACATAATATCTTGACTTGTAAGGGTTGCTGTGATAATTCATAAAATCCTTTTAAATCAACATGTTAAATTTAGTACGGTGAAAATTTCTTTCTTTGTTGAAGCTGGTTCGCGGATGTTTGAATAAATAGGTCAAAGGGTGCTTTTTCGGGTATCTTTGGTCTTGCCGTTTTAGTCCGACAGATGAGCGGGGGATTGTCTTTCTTATTAAAGGGGAGGTCTGGATGTCGAAGAATCTTGAGATTACAATCGGTGGGTTGCTGGATCAGATGGCTGAGCGTTTTCCGGACAATGATGCTCTGGTTTATGTGGATCGCGGATTACGCTATTCTTATTACGAGTTCAACCAGGTGTGCCGGCGGGTTGCGAAAGGGCTGATGAAACTGGGTGTCAGGAAGGGGGACCATGTTTCCATATGGGCCACCAACGTTCCCGAATGGGTCATCCTTTCCTTTGCCGCCGCCAAGATAGGCGCCGTTCTGGTTACCGTCAACACCAGCTATCGCACATCAGAGCTCGAATATATTCTCAAGCAGTCGGATTCCGGATATCTTTTCCTGATAAAGGGCTTCAAGGACATAGATTACATGGAAACCCTTTATGAAGTCGTTCCGGAATTGCGGAATTCCACTCCCGGGACGCTGCGGAGCGAGTTGCTTCCATTCCTGAAGCATGTTGTGTACATAGGTGAAGAAACACCTTCCGGAACCATAAACTTCAATGATCTTTATGAGATGGCCAATGACGTGTCAGACGATGAGCTTGAGGAGATTCAGAGGAGCCTCGACATCCATGATGTCATCAACATGCAGTATACCTCGGGAACGACCGGTTTCCCCAAAGGGGTCATGCTTACCCACTACAATCTGACAAACAACGGCTTCTATATCGGTGAGTGCATGAAATTTACGGAAAAGGACCGGCTCTGCATCCCCGTTCCGTTCTTCCACTGTTTCGGCAGTGTCCTCGCGGTCATGGCCAGCGTAACCCACGGCGCCACCATGGTGCCGATTGTGACTTTCAACCCCCTGCAGGTGCTCCAGGCTATTGAACAGGAGCGTTGCACTGCTGTCCATGGAGTGCCCACCATGTTTATCGCCGAATTGGAACACCCGGACTTCGACAAGTTTGATCTCACCAAACTTCGGACCGGGATCATGGCCGGTTCGGTATGCCCGATTGAGGTGATGAAGAGGGCCGTAAATGACATGCACATGACCGAGATTACCAGCGTTTATGGACTGACGGAGGCGTCACCAGGCATTACCCAGACACGCACTGAAGACTCCATAGAGTTGAGGGTCTCCACTGTCGGCCGTGCCCTTCCCGGCGCGGAGGTCAAGATCATCGACATCGAGACCGGCGCGACCCTCCCCCCCGGCAAGCAGGGCGAGCTCTGTGGCCGCGGTTACATGGTGATGAAGGGGTACTACAAGATGGCGGAAGAGACAGCCAAGGTCATCGACGCCGACGGATGGCTGCATACCGGTGACCTGGCGGTCATGGACGAAAATGGTTATTGCAAGATAACCGGGCGCATAAAGAATATGATCATCCGGGGTGGAGAAAACATATACCCGAAAGAGATTGAAGAATTCCTCTATACCCACCCGAAGGTTTCCGATGTTCAGGTCTACGGTGTTCCGGACCGGAAATTCGGCGAGCAGGTCATGGCTGCCATTGTCGTGAAAAAGGGCATGGAGATGACTGAAGAAGAGGTGAAGGAGTTCTGCAAAGGGAAGATCGCCAACTACAAGATCCCCAGATATGTCAAGTTTGTCGATTCCTATCCCATGACTGCTTCCGGCAAGATCCAGAAATTCAAGCTTCGCGAGATGGCGATCCGCGAGTTGCAGCTTGAGGACGACGGGGAGACGGCCTGACATGAACGGGCGGACAACACCGAAAAGCGAACTGGAAGCACGGATACGCGCCCTTCAGTCCCTGATGGCGGGCGAAGGTCTGGACATGGTCCTTCTCGTCCAGAACGCGGATCTCTTTTACTTTACCGGTACGATCCAGTCGGGATGTCTTTGTGTTCCCGTTGAAGGTGAACCGGTATACATGGTGAGAAGGGATGTTAAAAGGGCTCGCGCCGAGTCGGCCCTCTCGGAGATAGTTCCATTTGCCTCCATGCGCGAGGCGCCCGGCATCCTCGAAGGATACGGAATTCGTCCGCCGAAGAGGATCGGGATGGAACTGGATGTTCTGCCGGTGGGTCTTTTTGAAAGGTACCGCAAGGCATTTCCATCCGCTCTGTTTTCGGACGCAACCTCCCTGGTTCGGCGGGTGCGCATGAAGAAATCCCCCTTTGAGCTGGAGATAATGCGCCGTGCTGCGCGTCAGGTGGATATCGTCTACCGGCGTGCGGGTGAAATGGTCCGGGAGGGGATGACGGACCTGGAACTGGCCGCTGAACTGGAATACGCGGCCCGCAGGGAAGGGCATCTGGGACTTATAAGGATGAGGGCCTTCAACGGTGAAATGCTCTTCGGGCACACATTTTCCGGCGCTGACGGTTCGGCGCCCGCGTATACGGATACGCCGCTGGGAGGCGTGGGACTTCATCCCAGCTTTGGTCAGGGGTGCGGCGTGAAGTCCATTGCTCCGGGTGAGCCCATTATTGTGGACTTTGCCGGAAGCGTCGACGGTTACCTCGTTGATCAGACCCGCGTCTTTGCCGTGGGCCATATTCCGGAGGAGTTGCGCGGAGGGTACATGGACATGCTGGCGGTCCAGGAGAGGATGCGCGAGCTGGCCGTCCCGGGGGCGGCGTGGGGCGATGTCTATGAGGGCTGTCATTCCCTTGCCCTGGAAAAAGGGCACGGGGACAATTTCATGGGTTACAAGGGCGCCCAGGTATCCTTCATCGGCCATGGTGTTGGCATAGAGATTGACGAATATCCCTTCATCGCCCGCGGGTTCAGCGACATGTTGATGGAGGCCGGAATGGTTTTCGCTTTCGAGCCGAAACTGGTGTATCCGGGGATTGGAGCCGTGGGCATAGAGAATACCTTTCATCTGTCAGAAGACGGGCTCGAACGGCTTACCTTTTCCAGCGAGGACATAGTTATCGTTTAACTATTCAGAACAAAATACTGTTTACCAGGCGTTTATCATGCACGAGCGCATTTGCCTGGCATCCATGGCTTTCAAATCAATTAGAAGTTTGCGCTCGGGGAAGAATCAGGTTCCTGAAAACGGCTCCGCTGGAGACCGTCCCCGGTCAAGGGCGCGCGGCAGGGGCGTGCTGATGATCCCCGAATATCTGGGCGCTGAAGATATAGATGTCCGCCTCGTTTTTCCATGCGTCTGGTTCGAGTCCCGCTTTCAGGCATGTCTGTTCCAGAAAGGTTGTCCGGTCCCATCCCTGCTCGGCCGCGACCTGTGGCAGGAGCACGCCCCGGAACATGTTCTTTTCGATGTAGAGACCATGGACGCCCACCTGGATTTCATCGACGGTGTTTATTTTTTTGAGCGGCGAGAGGATTGATATCTCCAGTTCAATGTCGTTCAGTTCCTTGCTCGTAAGGGGATAAAAACGCGGATCCCTGGTCGCCGCGGCCATAGCCATATCGCGAACCGTGGCATGGAGGGGCTTTTCGGACGTGAAAACGCCTATGCAGCCGCGAAGCCTGCCGTGCATCTTGATGGTGACGAAACACCCTCTCTTCAGCGACAGGTTGCCGCCCGGCGACTTCTTCGTCCGGCTCTCTTCAAGGCCGACCGCTTCCGCGATGGCATCTCTGGCAATCTGTAGCAGAACCTTCCGTTCTTCAGGAGTTACGATATTTTCCACGTTGTTCTCCTATTGATTATTACGGGCATTTAAATCCTATACTATATTTACGGATCCCAGACAATATGGAATTGACCTCAACTGACTTTCCCCGCATAAATATGTTCTGGAAACCCTCCGATTAATTTTCTTGACAAAAAGCGAAGTGGTCAACTAGTATAAACCGCTTTACGGGTGGTATTTTTCGCTTAAGCTAGGAAATTCGCCGATTCCTGATGCCCTGACAGAGATGGTGACAATGTTTGAAAGCCTTTCCGACAAGCTTGATCTGATATTCAAGAAGCTCCGCGGCCAAGGGGTAATGACCGAGGACAATATCAAGGATGCCCTGCGAGAGGTCCGGTTGGTGCTTCTTGAGGCGGATGTCAACTTCAAGGTAGTCAAGGATTTTGTCGAGAAGGTCAGGCTCCGAGCCGTCGGAACGCAGGTTTTGCAGAGCCTTGCGCCTGGGCAGCAGGTTATCAAGATTGTGCATGATGAGCTGGTTTCGCTCATGGGCGGCGGGGAGGATAATTCCCTGCAACTGGCGGCAAAACCGCCGGTGGGCATCATGCTGGTTGGTCTGCAGGGTTCCGGTAAGACCACTACCTGCGGCAAGCTGGCAAGATATCTGAAGAACCAGCGGCGAAAACCTCTGCTGGCGCCCGCCGATGTATACCGGCCGGCGGCCATCGAGCAGTTGAAAACCCTTGGCAGGCAGCTTTCTCTGGAAGTGTATGACTCCCGGGCGGATCAAGACCCGGTGGACATCTGCCGGGAAGCATTGAACTATGCAAGGCTTTCCGGTTTTGATACAGTTATTTTTGATACAGCGGGCCGCCTTCAGATCGATGAGACGCTCATGGACGAGCTGGCTCGTATCAAGGTTGCCGTCGAGCCGATGGAGATTCTCCTCGTAGCCGATGCCATGACCGGTCAGGAGGCCGTTAACGTGGCGACCGGCTTTAATGATCGCCTCGATATCACTGGTGTCATACTGACCAAGCTGGACGGTGACGCCAAGGGGGGCGCGGCGCTGTCCATCAAGGCGGTAACGGGCAAACCCGTAAAGTTTGTCGGCCTGGGAGAGAAGCTCGACGCCCTTGACGTGTTCCATGCGGACCGCCTGGTGTCGCGTATTCTGGGGATGGGCGATGTCCTGACCCTTATCGAGAAGGCTCAATCCGCCATCGACATGAAGGAGGCTCAAAACCTCCAGAAGAAACTGAAAAAAAACCAGTATGATCTGGAGGATTTCCGGAACCAGTTGCGACAGATGAAGAAGATGGGGTCGCTGGAATCAATCATGGGCCTTATTCCCGGTATGGGAAAGATGATGAAGCAGATGCAGGGGGCGCAGCCCAGCGAGAAGGAGTTCAAGCGTATCGAGGCGATTATCGATTCCATGACACGCGAGGAACGTTTGAATCCAGGCATCATCAATGGCAGTCGGCGCCTCAGGATTTCGCGGGGCAGCGGCACGACGGTGCAGGAAGTGAATCAGTTGCTGAAGCGCTTTACCGAGGCCTTGAAGATCGTCAGGCATCTGCAGAAAATTGGACCCAAGGGACTTATGAAAGGGATGGGCGCGCTGCGCAAAGGCATGCCGCCATTCTGATACACTGCATGTAAAGAAATCCGAAAACCCGATGAATAACGGCAACAGAAAAAACCAGGAGGAAATCAATGGCTGTAAAGATAAGACTTGCACGCGCCGGAATGAAGAAGAAACCGTATTATCAGATCGTAGTGGCCGATGAACGCTGCAAGAGGGATGGAAGGTTTATTGAAAGAGTAGGTTCCTATGATCCCAACCAGGATCCCGCCGCGGTCAAGTTCGAGGAAAGCAAGACCCTTGAGTGGCTCGCGAAAGGCGCGCAGACAACCGATACCGTCAAGCAGATGCTGAAGAAAACCGGTATATGGGAGAAATTCGTTAATAAGGCAGCATGACGTCCAGTTTTTCCGGTACGCCGGATATCCTACACCCACAGAGGATGCCATCATGAAACAACTCGTTGAAATCATTGCCAAAGCCCTTGTCGATGACCCCAGCATGGTGAACGCTGCCGAAGAGATGGAGAACGACACTAATGTTATCAAGCTGACTGTAGCAAAGGAAGACATGGGACGCATTATTGGCAAGGAGGGAAGGACGGCGAAAGCTATCCGGACTATCCTGAATGCGGTTTCCACGAAGAGCAACAAGAAGGCGATTCTCAAGATAGTTGAATAATGCAGGGTAACGAAGAACTGATTCTGATCGGCAGGATTTCCGGGACTCACGGAATCAGGGGCCTGCTTCGCGTCGTGCCCTATTCCGGCGCCGCGGACAGTATTGCATCCCTCAGCAAATTCATTGTACGCATGCCGAACGGAAACTTCGAAACCTTCAGAATCCGCAGCGCGGTTGAACACGGGAAAAAACTCCTCGTTGCCCTGGAGGGCATTCAGGACATGAATGCGGCCGTTGCGCTCTCGGGCAGCGAGATCTACGTGCGCCGCGAACAACTCCCGGCCCTGCCTGACGGGGAGTTTTACTGGCAGGATCTGCTGGGCCTTAAAGTGCTGGATGAGCAGGGTGGGGTCCTCGGCGAACTGGCCCACATCTTTTCAACCGGCGCCAATGACGTGTATGTTGTGGAAAATGACGGAGAGGAATATCTTATCCCCGCCATTGAGGATGTTATCATAAAGGTCGATCTGGAAATGCGCACCATGACGGTTCGCCCCATGGAAGGGTTGCTTGATCTATGAAAATTGATCTGCTCACCCTGTTTCCAGGCATGTTTCACGGTCCTTTTTCCGAAAGCATTCTAAAGCACGCCACGGATAAAGGCCTGATAGATGTCACTCTCCACAATATTCGCGATTTTGCCCTGGACAGGCATCGGGTTACCGACGACTACCCCTATGGGGGGGGAGACGGAATGGTGATGAAGGTCGAGCCCCTTGCCGCCTGTATCGAGGCTGTCAAATCACGTCGACCCTCATCCAGAGTGCTTCTGACCACTCCTCGGGGAAAACTGCTGAACCAGGTTATGGCGAGGGAACTTTCTGGGGAGGATGGCCTCATAATCATCTGCGGCCGCTATGAAGGAATAGATGAGCGGGTCCGCGAACTGTTTGTAGACACGGAAATATCTATCGGAGATTTCGTGCTGACAGGCGGAGAGCCTGCCGCGATGGTCATTGTTGATGCAGTGGCCAGACTGCTGCCGGGCGTTCTGGGGAGCGACGAATCAGCGGAAAACGACTCCTTTTCCAACGGGCTTCTGGAGTATCCCCAGTATACCCGCCCCCCGGAATTCAGGGGACTGACGGTTCCTCCCGTCCTCCTGTCCGGGAATCATCGGGAAATCGCCCGTTGGAGACGCCGGGAATCACTGCGGAAAACGCTTTTAATGAGACCCGATCTGCTGGAAACAGCCGTTCTGGGCTCTGATGATATCTCATTTTTGAGGGAGTTGCGGGAATTTGGGGGAAATGCCGGCTGAAAAACGTGAAGGCGCTGCCTTGGGTATTGCGCTTCTCCACTATCCGGTCTATGACAAGAATCGCAGGATAGTGGCGACGGCCGTCACCAACCTGGACCTGCACGACATAGCTCGTCTGGCGAAGACCTACGATCTTTCCCGCTATTATGTTGTAACCCCGCTGCCTGAACAGCGGGAGATTTGCCAGCGGATAATCAATCACTGGCTAACCGGGTGGGGCGCCACCTATAATCCGAAAAGAAGAGAAGCGCTGGAGCTTATTACAGTCGTAGCCACCCTTGACGAGGCAATCAAGGACATGTCCCAGAGATGCGCGCGACCAATCAAGACCATCGCCACCGGCGCCAAGAGCGCAACGAACTGCATAACATACCAGGAAATGTCGGAGCAAATCCGCGAGTCCGCCGTTGACCACCTCCTGCTGCTGGGCACGGGGTGGGGGCTTGCCGAGCAGGTGACTTCCACGGCTGATTATGTCCTCGCTCCCATCTCGGGCCGGTCGGACTATAATCACCTTTCTGTCCGTTCGGCGGCTTCCATAATCGTTGACCGGCTTATGGGAGACTCAAGGTAGGAATGGAAAAGGCAGCATCGGGGCCAACCAGCAAATAACGTTTCAAAAACATACGGGAGGAATTGACAATGAACACGATTGATCTCATTGAATTTGAGCAGATGAAGAAAAACATACCCTCGTTCAAGCCTGGCGATACTGTAAAGGTCCAGGTGAGGATTGTCGAGGGTGACAAGACCAGGATTCAGGCGTTCCAGGGCGTTGTAATCAAGCGGCAGAACGGCGGCATCAGGGAATCCTTCACCGTGCGGAAGATATCCAACGGTATTGGCGTGGAGCGCTGCTTTCCCCTCCATTCCCCCTCTCTGGAGGCCATTGAAGTGATGACCCGCGGTCAGGTCCGCCGCGCAAAGCTCTACTATCTGCGGAAGCTCCGAGGCAAGGCAGCGCGAATTCGCGAAAAGAAATACGTGGCCCAGTAAACGTCCTTAACGGCCCTGGTTTTCCGGGGCCTTGTTTTTTGCAGGTGTTTTTCATTGATCCTTTGCGAAGGGTGGACGATGACGGGAAGTCTCTTCGACGATAACGGGCGAGACATGCTGATGTTCGAGAAGCTGGCGGCTCGCGGGGGGTTCGTTTCGGTCGCGGGTGTAGACGAGGCCGGCAGAGGCGCCCTTGCTGGTCCGGTAGTGGCTGCGGCGGTAATGCTTCTTCCTGAAGGCGATTTCACGGGCATTGACGATTCGAAAAAACTGACACCACAAAAACGTGATATCCAGTATGCCAGAATCATATCGTCTGCCCGGGCTGTGGGGATCGGCTTTGCTGATAATCTGGAGGTGGACCGGCTGAATGTTCTTCAGGCAACCCTGAAGGCCATGGAAGAGGCTGTCCGCCGGTTATCTCCCGCGCCCGACTTTCTTCTGATCGACGGCATTTCGGCGCCTCGGAGTCCGGTGCCTTGCCGCACAATCAAAAAGGGGGATTCCGCCAGTTTTTCCATTGCCGCCGCGTCCATTGTCGCCAAGGTTACAAGGGACAGGATGATGATTGCCTTTGATGAAGAATATCCCGGTTACGGTTTTGCGATTCACAAGGGTTACGGTTCCAGCGCTCACATGAGGGCGATTGCCGGCATGGGGCCTTGCGCGATTCACCGGAAGACTTTTCGCGGCGTGAAGGAATTTACGGGACAGGTTCCATGAAGGAAACCATTGCCGGAGAAAGAAAGACAACAGGCGCAAGGGGCGAAGAAATCGCCGCCGGATACCTGGAAAAACACAACTTCAGAATAATACAAAGGAACTTCCGCTGCCGCTGCGGAGAGGTGGACATAATCGCCCGTGACGGCGGTACACTTGTCTTTGTCGAGGTTAAAACCAGGCGCAACGCATCGTACGGACTTCCCCAATCGGCGGTGACCCCGTTCAAGCAAAGACAGATATCCAAAGCGGCCCTCACCTATCTTTCAAAAAACGGGCTCATGAAGGAGGATGCCCGCTTTGATGTCATTAGCGTCCTGCTCCTTGACTCATCACCTGTAATAGACCACATCAGGAATGCCTTCGACCTGTCGTACTGAAGGCTGACGACGCTAATGAAATGAAAAAAGGCGCCCTTTACATAATCGCCACACCTATCGGCAATCTGGAGGATATCACTCTTCGGGCGCTGCGCATACTCAGGGAAGTCGATCTGATTGCCGCCGAAGACACCCGTCATTCCCGCAAACTCCTTTCCCATTTCGGTATTTCGAAACCGCTCACGTCCTATTTCGACCATAACAAAAACATAAAAGGCGCCCTTATCCTGGAAAAACTGCGGGAAGGAATGTCCGTGGCCCTCATTTCCGATGCCGGAACTCCCTCCATCTCGGATCCAGGCTATCAATTGATACGGGACGCGTGGAGCTCTGGGGTGGATGTGGTCCCGATACCTGGGCCCTGCGCGGCCGTGGCTGCGCTTTCGGCTTCAGGCCTGCCGCTGGATTCCTTTGTTTTTGAAGGGTTTCTGCCCAATCGTTCCGGAAAGAGGAGGGAAAAGCTGCTGCGTCTCAAGGACGAGGGACGGGTCTTGATCTTTTACGAGGCGCCGGTACGAATCCTGGCCACTTTGCTGGATGTCCTGGAAATCCTGGGTGACAGGGATGCCGTGCTTGCTCGTGAGGTTACCAAGATTCATGAGGAATTTCTTCGCGGAAAGGTGTCGGAAATACTGGATACGATGGAGGCGCGCATGATCAAGGGGGAGATAGTCTTGATGATTGCGCCTTCACCTCCCGATGAGAAGAGAAACGGGGATATGGTGGAGATACTGCTGTCCCGTTACATTCTTGAGGAAGGGATGTCCGTCAAGGATGCCGTGAAACGAGTGGTTCAGGAAAGCGGCGAAGCGAAGAGCGGCGTTTACAGGCAGGCATTGAAGCTTGTTGAGTGATCCCTTGATGGATAACGCGATGATTTTGTGACAATTCCCGGCAGGCGCTGGCATCTTCCGTGACAGGCGCCTGACGGGAATGGTATATCCCTCGGTTTGAGAAACGCCCGCTGCCTGTGCGGCCGGCGGGCAATTACCAATGGAGAGCAAGACCTCTGCATGTCCCTGTTCTACAGGGTTTCATGCGCATTCACTGTACCCGCACACGCGGCAGACCATGCACCCTCCCTCGTGCTCTACGACGCCTCCACATTCGGGACATGCGCCCCTTTCGAAAGGCTTCTCCTCTATATCGATCTCCGTCCCGCTCAGTTTCATGTGCATCTGGATTGCCTTGGCCACGGCATCTGCGCAGGAGAGTATCTTGTTGTCGCCGAAGCCTGACTGGGCGTGGCAGGAGATGCCGAGGAGCTGTTTGATTACCTGACGCGCCTGAACCCCGCTCCGCCAGGCAAGGGAGACCATGCGGCCTATGGCTTCACACTGGGAGGAGGCGCATCCGCCCGCCTTTCCCATGGTGGTGAAAAGCTCGAACAGTCCCGATTTGTCTTCGTTGACCGTCACGTAGAGGGGGCCGCAGCCGGTCTGCATCTGATAAGTCCATCCCTTCAGCGCCTTGGGTCGCTCGCGCTTGATCAGCTTGATGACCTTCTTGTCATCCTGGAGCGTGGAGGGCTCCGCTTCTTTTTTCCCGGTGGAGAGAACCTGCATGTCGCGGGAGCCGTCGCGGTAGATGGTTACGCCTTTGCAGTCCAGCTTGTAGGCGAGGAGGAAGACCTTTTCCACATCATCCACTGTGGCGGTGTTGGGGAAATTCACGGTCTTGCTCACCGCGTTGTCGGTGTGACGCTGGAACCCTGCCTGCATCTCTATGTGGACTTCCGGCGTGATGTCGTGGGCGGTGACGAAGACCCGGCGAACTGATTCGGGGATTTCCTCCATATCGCTTACTGTCCCGTGCTCGGCGATGCGCTGCATCAGCTCTTCAGAGTAGAATCCCATTTCCCGGGCGATCTTTTCAAACTGGGGGTTCACCTCCACCAGCTTGTTGTTGTCCAGGACCTGCCGGACAAAGGAAACGGCGAACAGCGGTTCGACCCCGGAAGATGCATTGGCGATGATGGAAATGGTCCCGGTCGGCGCAATGGTGGTAACGGTTGCGTTCCGCATGGGCGCCTCTCCCGGCTTGTTGTATATGGATTGTTCGTAATTAGGGAAAGGTCCTCGCTCGGTCGCCAGGTCACGGGAAGCGGCGTGCCCTTCGTCGTTGATGAACGTCATGACCTTCTCGCCGAGGGAGACGGCTTGCGGAGTGTTGTAGGGAATGCCGAGGAGGATCAGCATATCCGCCCAACCCATCACGCCGAGGCCTATCTTTCTGTTCGCCCTGGTCATCTCGTCAATCTGCGGCAGAGGATAGTTATTCACCTCAATGACGTTGTCCAGGAAGCGAACCCCCAGGCGGATTACTTTTCTGAGCCTTTCCCAGTCGATTTCACCGTTCTTTACCATCTTTCCCAGGTTGATGGATCCGAGGTTGCAGGATTCGTAAGGGAGGAGGGGTTGTTCGCCGCAGGGGTTGGTGGACTCGATCTCTCCCGCCTGGGGCGTAGGGTTGTCCCGGTTCAGGCGGTCGAGGAACACAATTCCGGGTTCCCCGTTGCTCCATGCCTGTTTTACAATGCGGTGGAACACCTTGGCCGCGTTGAGGGTCCCCGTAACCTGTCCGCTGCGCGGATTTCTGAGCTCATAATCTTCGTCCCTTTCCACTGCCTTCATGAATGCTTCGGTCAGTCCGACTGAAATATTGAAATTGTTCAGGTGATTCTGGTCCGACTTGCACATGATGAAATCCATGATATCGGGGTGATCCACGCGCAGAATTCCCATGTTTGCGCCCCGCCGCGTTCCACCCTGTTTGATGGTTTCCGTGGCGATGTCAAAAACTCTCATGAAAGAGATGGGGCCGCTGGAGATGCCGGTGGTTGACATTACTACGTCATGGGCCGGTCGAAGGCGGGAAAAGGAAAAACCGGTTCCTCCGCCTGATTTGTGTATCAGGGCGGTGTATTTGACGGCGTCAAATATATCTTCTATGGAGTCTCCGACGGGAAGGACAAAACACGCGGAAAGTTGCCCAAGTTCACGGCCCGCGTTCATCAGGGTGGGGGAGTTGGGCAGGAATTCGAAAGACGTCATCATCTCGTAAAAACCGTCGGCGAGCCCGGAGGTATCGGCGGCCGGGTCGAATCTCTTTTCGGCGGAGGCAATGGCCGAAGCTACCCTCAGGAACATGTCCTCGGGTTTTTCCAGAACCTTGCCACCCTTGTCGCGTCGCAGATAACGCTTTTCCAGAACAGTGACGGCGTTCCTGGACAATTTCAGAGAATGGCCCGCTGTTTTCGTTTTTCCCATATCGACTCGATCCTCCTTCAATTTCACGATGTTACCGAAAATATATAATTACTATATTTAGTACAATGCTGTGCAATAAACCACAAGATATATGGGGTGTCAAGGATTTTAACGTTGCGGTCTTATCCCGTGCAATATCGGTTCTTTCCGCGGTTGCGTACATTGGCGCGGCGCACAAGCACCCCTGACGATTGACATGGCCCGGGCGGACAATCCCTAAGATTATGGATAGCGAAGGCTGCCTGAAGGCTGAGGCCTTGGGCCTAATCAAAAGGGCCGTTTCCGGATGGAAACAATTTACAATCCCCGGCGAGTATGGTACGAAAACCGTTAATTTATTACCCCTGTTCCCGGAAAGGATACAATGAAGACCTTCGTACTGGATACTAATGTGCTTCTCCATGATCCCTTCGCCATATTCAGGTTTCAGGAAAATACCATCCTGATACCCATTACCGTTATCGAAGAGGTCGATCGCTTCAAGAAAGACATGAACGAAACCGGCCGAAATGCGCGACAGATTTCACGCATCCTTGACGACCTGAGGAAAAAGGGTTCTCTTTCGTCCGGAGTTTCACTGGAACATGAAGGCAAGTTGCGGGTGGTCCTGCTGAACGACGAGGTATTGAAGCGAATTCCTACAGGCTTGACTGAACAGCGGGGAGACAACCGGATTCTTGCCGTGGCGATGGATGCCAAAAGCAGGAGCGAGCGAATTCCCGTGATTCTGGTCACAAAGGATACCAACCTCCGTATCAAGGCCGATGCCCTGGGTCTGGCCGCCGAGGACTACGAGTCCGACAAGGTTGATATCACTGAGCTCTATTCCGGGTACACCCAGATGGATGTGCCGCGGGAAATGGTCGATCTCTTTTACAGTCAGGGGGGCGTGGAGGTTGACACTGTTCTGCTGCCCAATCAGTACGTGGTAATGAAAGACGAAGGAAATCCCTCCCATGCCGCCCTGGGAAAATACGTGGCCGGGCAACGCAGGGTGCTCCCCCTCGTAAAAACGGGAAAGGAGGGGATATGGAGCATACATCCGAGAAACCGCGAACAGACCTGCGCCATTGACGCCCTCATGGACGACTCAATCAAGATCGTCACTCTCGTTGGGAAGGCCGGCACGGGCAAGACCCTGCTGGCAATCGCCGCCGGCCTGCACAAAACCGCGGAGGAAGGCGTCTACAACCGTCTTCTGGTTTCCCGTCCCGTTTTTCCCATGGGTAAAGACCTCGGTTTTCTCCCCGGCGACATCGAGGAAAAGCTGGCGCCCTGGATGCAGCCTATCTTTGACAATGTGGAGCTCCTCCTGAGCGGGCACGAGGCGGAAAAGCGTCACAGCAAAGGATACCGCGAGCTCATGGCAATGGGAATCCTGGAGATTGAACCCCTGACGTATATCCGGGGGAGATCGATTCCCAACCAGTATCTGATTGTGGATGAAGCGCAAAACCTGACGCCCCACGAAATAAAGACGATCGTCACCAGGGCGGGGGAGGGGACGAAGATTGTCCTTACCGGCGATCCCTATCAGATCGACAATCCTTATGTCGATTCATCCAGCAACGGATTAACCTACCTGGTGGAGCGTTTCAAAGGACAGGAGATCGCTGCCCATATTACCATGATGAAAGGCGAGCGCTCCGCCCTGGCCGAACTGGCCGCGAACCTGTTGTAGGCCTTCTGATATGTGCTTAATAGTAAACCTAGAAACT
The DNA here is from genome assembly GCA_964517595.1 of uncultured Geobacter sp. Taxonomy (GTDB): domain Bacteria; phylum Desulfobacterota; class Desulfuromonadia; order Geobacterales; family Geobacteraceae; genus RPRC01. The sequence continues at coordinate 18,269 of CAZFCG010000071.1, forward strand.
GCATTTGATCACGCAAAGACGCAAAGAAATTCAAATAGATGCGGAACAAGCTGGTATCACCGGTC
>CAZFCG010000072.1:0-17426 GCA_964517595.1 uncultured Geobacter sp.
TGAAGTCCTGATGGTTGGCGGCGAAAAGGTAACGATCGGAACACCTTTAGTGCCCAGCGCTTCCGTGGTCGGCAAGATCGTCGATCAGGGCAAGGACAGGAAGATCCTGGTATTCAAGGCCAAACGCCGGAAGAACTCGAGCAAGAAAAACGGACACCGCCAACACCGAACCGTTCTGAAGATAGAGAAGATTACCACGTAAGGGAAAACCCCTTGTACCTGGGAGGGTTACGATATGGCTCATAAGAAAGCAGGCGGCAGTACACGAAACGGACGAGATTCCGCCGGACAACGTCTTGGCTGCAAAAAATACGGCGGAGAGCAGGTGAAGGCGGGAAACATCATTTACCGTCAGCACGGCACCAGTATTCATCCCGGAAACAATGTGGGTTGTGGCAAGGATTACACCCTTTTCGCCCTCATTGACGGGATCGTGAAGTTCGAACGGATGGGCAGGGACAGGAAGAAGGTTTCCGTTTACCCTGCGTAGGGTTACATCTCAATACGTCTGGCCAGTGGATTCCGGCGCACTGCCGGAGTGTCGGGCGTATCTTCATGAAGTGATTCAAGAAGCCTGGGGCGGAAAGTCTCAGGCTTCGTTGTTTCAGGACGAGCGTTTTTCATGCAATTTATCGACGAAGTGAAGATCTCCGCGAAGGCGGGTCACGGTGGCGCCGGATGCGTCTCCTTCCGTAGGGAGAAGTTCATCCCGAGAGGAGGCCCTGACGGCGGCGACGGAGGCAAGGGAGGGGACGTCATCTTTGAGGTTTCCGCAAGTCTTTCCACCCTCCTGGACCTCCGCCACCATCCCCATCAGAAGGCCGGGCGGGGCGGTCACGGCATGGGCAAGGACCGCCACGGCGCCAATGGAAAGAACCTGATTATTCCAGTTCCTCCCGGCACGGTGATCAGGGACTGGGAATCGGGCGAACCGCTGGCCGACCTGACCGAGCCGGGGGAGCGGGTGACGCTCCTGCGTGGCGGCAGGGGAGGGCAGGGAAACGCCCGATTCGCCACATCCACCAACAAGGCCCCCAAGTTCGCCCAGCCGGGCGAGCCTGGAGAGGAGCGTGATTTCAGGCTGGAACTGAAGCTGCTGGCGGATGTCGGGCTGTTCGGTTTTCCCAGTGTCGGAAAATCTTCCTTCATTGCCAGGATTTCCGCAGCCCGGCCCAAGATAGCCGACTATCCTTTCACCACACTTACCCCGAATCTTGGCGTGGTTTCATACAGGGATTTTCGATCTTTCGTGGTGGCGGACATCCCTGGCCTCATCGAGGGCGCCCATCGGGGCGCGGGACTGGGCCACCGTTTTCTCAAGCATGTGGAGAGAACCCGCCTTCTTGTCCATATCCTGGAATTTTCCCATATGCCGGAAAGGGATCCGCTTCGCGAATATCACGCGCTGAACCGTGAGCTTTCCCTGTTTGACCAGCGGCTCAGCGAGAAACCGCAGGTGGTTGTGGTCAACAAGATCGACCTTCCTCAGGTACGGGAAGGACTCGAGGAGCTGACGCCGGTGTTCGCCGGGCTGGGTATAAGGCTTTTCCCGGTTTCAGCCGCGACTGGAGAGGGTATACCGGCGCTTCTCGACGAGATTGCGCGACGCCTGTGGGCCGGATCTGACGATTAGGCGCGGCGCGGAACGCGCTGTGTTTGCCCTGTGACAACGATCATGGTACTATTTCCCGCTGACTGAAATCCGAAGAGAGGTGATGCGTCCATGCGAGCGGAAATCATTGGGAAGGCAAGACGAATAGTCATCAAGATAGGGAGCCGGGTGCTTACCGGTGACGGCAACGGCGTGGACACCGCCTTTCTCGATTCCCTGGCGGGCGAGGCCGCGCGTCTTCGCGAAAAGGGGATAGAAACCGTCATCGTTACCTCAGGAGCGGTCGCGGCAGGTATCAAGGAGATGTGTCTCGCGGAGCGGCCCAAGACCATACCCCAGAAACAGGCGGCAGCCGCGGTCGGACAGCCCAAGCTGATGCAGGCCTACGAGGAGGCGTTTTGCAACCACTCCCTGAAAGTCGCCCAGATTCTCCTCACCCGTGACGACCTGACGAACCGGAGCCGTTTTCTGAACGCGCGCGCCGCCGTTGACGGCCTGCTGTCGGGAGGCATCGTGCCGGTCATCAACGAGAACGACACGGTGGCGGTGGATGAGATAAAGTTCGGCGACAATGACAATCTGTCCGCCCTGGTTACCAGCCTTGTGGAAGCGCATCTCCTTATAATCCTGACGGACATTGACGGGTACTTCAATGCCGATCCCCGATCCGACCCGGATGCCAGCCTCGTGCCTCTCGTGAAGGTGATTACCAAAGAGGTGGAAAGGGCCGCGGGAGGGAGCGGATCATCGGTGGGAACCGGCGGCATGCTGACCAAACTGGCGGCGGCTAAGCGTGTGGGAAGGTACGGCGTGCCCGCCATGATTATCAATGGTAAGAAAGAGGGCGTCTTGGCCCGGGCGCTGGCCGGTGAGGAGGTTGGTACGCTTTTTCTTCCTTCCGGCGAAATCCTGAACCGGCGCAAACACTGGATAGCCTATACCCTTCGGCCCCGCGGCAGGGTGTTTGTCGATACGGGCGCCCTTGTGGCCTTGTCTCGTCATGGCAAGAGTCTGCTTCCCTCCGGGGTGTCCCACGTGGAAGGCGATTTCGACCGGGGATCCTGCGTGCTGGTGTGCGGCGCCGACGGCAAGGAGTTCGCCAGGGGAATCGTAGACTATTCACGCCGGGAACTGGATTCCATTATGGGGTGCAAAAGCCGCGACATCGAAACGGTCCTCGGCTACCGGTATGGTGACGAGGTCATCCATAGGGACAATCTGGTGATACTCTGATAGTGGGGCCGGGTCCGGACATATGAATCTGAAAATGGCATCTGGAGTTGTCAGAAGAGAGCGAAGGATGACTCCAACTGCCGAATATAAGGATGAATCACAGGAGGAACAGTGACATGACCATCGCCGAGAAAATACGCGCTATTGCCGCGGAATCGCGCAACGCTTCCCGCACCATTGCCAGGCTTTCTTCCGGGGACAAGAACAATCTCCTGATGGCCATGGCCGAAGCCCTGGTGGCCGCCGCTCCCGCGCTCCTGGCTGAAAACGCCAAGGATCTAGAGTCCGCTGAGAAGAAGGGGCTCTCAGCTGCCATGCTGGATCGGTTGATGCTGGATGAGGGGCGCATCAAGGCCATGGCTGACGGGTTGCGCGAGGTCGCCGCCTTGCCTGATCCCGTCGGGGAGGTGACTCGCATGTGGAAGCGTCCCAACGGCATGATGGTGGGTAAGATGCGTATCCCGCTGGGCGTCATAGGCATCATCTACGAGGCCCGGCCCAATGTTACCGCCGACGCCGCTGCTCTCTGCCTGAAGGCGGGCAATGCCGTGATCCTGCGCGGAGGCTCGGAGGCCATCAACTCCAACCTGGCCATCTCGGAGGTCTTGCGGGATGTTATGACACGGGCGGGCATACCGGCCGGGGCCCTTTCGGTTATCCCCTTTACGGATCGGGAAGGTGTGCTGGAAATGCTGAAACAGGAGGACTTCATCGACCTCATCATTCCCAGGGGGGGCGAGGGACTTATCCGGTTCGTGGTGGAGCACTCCAGGATACCCGTAATAAAGCACTACAAGGGGGTGTGTCACGTGTTCGTGGACGCTACCGGGGACTTCGACACAGCGGAGAGGATCATCATCAATGCCAAGACCCAGCGGCCCGGGGTGTGCAACGCACTGGAAACCCTCCTGATACACAGGGACATTGCGGAACGGTTCGCGCCCAGGATCTTCGAAACCCTGACGAAGCTGGGGGTGGAGGTGCGGGGTGATGAGACATTCCGCCGTTTCGCCCCGGACGCCGGGGTCGCCGTGGAAGACGACTGGTACATGGAATTCCTTGACCTGATCCTGGCCGTGCGTGTAGTGGATAATCTGGATGACGCCATCAGCCATATCGCCACCTACGGTTCTCTTCACACCGAGGCCATCGTGACATCGGACTACGGTAATGCCCAGCGTTTCATCCGCGAGGTGAATTCCGGCGTGGTTCTGGTCAATGCTTCTACCCGTTTCGCCGACGGCAACCAGTTGGGACTGGGCGCGGAGATCGGCATATCCACCACCAAGCTCCATTCCTTTGGTCCCATGGGCCTGGAGGACCTTACCACCACCAAATTCATCGTGTATGGAGACGGTCAGGTCCGTGCATGAGTTCCTGGAAGACATCCTTCAGGCGCAGGAAACCACCACATGAGAATCGGCCTGTTCGGCGGAACCTTCAATCCCGTTCACCTGGCGCACCTTCGCATCGCGGAGGAGATAAGGGAGAAGTTCTCCCTTTCCAGGGTCATCTTCATGCCCGCTGCGACCCCGCCCCACAAACCGCTGGCGGACGATCTGGCCTTTGAAGAGCGGTTGAAGATGGTTTCCATGGCCATTGAGGGAAATCCCTTTTTTTCCGTATCGGATCTGGAAGGGCGGCGGGAAGGAAAGTCATACTCCATCGATACGCTGCGCGTTCTCCGGCAACACTATCCGGGGGACGAATTTTATTTCATTATGGGGAGCGACTCATTCGCGGAGTTCAGGACCTGGAAGGAATACAAGGCCATCTTTGCCTGCTGCAATATTGTTGTAATCACTCGTCCCGGCGCGCAACTGTCCCTGATGAATGCCCTGCCCGGGGATGCAACCCTGGAGTTTTCATCCCGGGATGACGGGAACGCCCTTTTCCACAGTTCAGGGCATGCGGTATACAGCCTGGAAGGGAGCCTGCTGGACATCTCCTCCACCGGGATCCGGGAACGGATCCGCGAGGGGAGATCCATCAGGTATCTTGTGCCGGACACGGTTCATAGATACATCACACGACAGAGGTTTTATGCGAACAACCAAAAAGATACAACTGACACCCCTTGAAAGGGCCATGCGCTGCGCCGCCCTGGCGCTGGATAAAAAGGCCGAAGATGTGAAGATCCTTGATGTGAGGCGGATTTCCTCCATTGCCGACTATCTTGTCCTGGCAAGCGGCCATTCCGACAAGCAGACCCAGGCCATCGCGGAATCGGTCCGGCTGGAGCTGAAGAAGTTCGGCAAGGCCCTTGATATGGAAGGCGCCAGGGAGGGAAACTGGGTTATCCTCGACTATGGCGACGTAATCCTCCATGTGTTCAAGGAGGAAACGCGACGTTACTATGATTTCGACGCCCTCTGGGCCGACGCCGAGGTTGTCGCGTTACCCGAAGACTACCGGCCTGATACCCGTTAGGCGTGAAGCTCCGTGTGTTGTGGGTTGGCAAGACCCGCCAGGAATGGGTCCGGGCCGGGATAGACGAATACTCGGCCCGCATAAAGCGCTATTTTCCCCTGGAGACAGTCGAGGCCAGGGAGGAAAAGGGGGTCCTGGATGAGACAGGCCGGGAGCGGGAGTGCTCCCGTCTGGAAAAGCTTCTGCCCAGGTCGGCCAGGCTTGTCCTCCTGGACGAGCGGGGGAGGGAGATGTCATCGCCGGCCTTTGCCGGCTATCTGGGCGCGTGCCGTGACGGAGGGATCGGGGAGCTGGTATTCGCCATTGGCGGCGCCTATGGTTTTTCAGAGGCCTTCCGCGCCAAGGCGGACATGCTGATCTCCCTTTCATCCATGACCCTGACCCACCAGATGGTGAGGGTTTTTCTCCTTGAGCAGATCTATCGTGGCTGCACCATCCTCAACCGGGAACCCTATCATCATTGAAAGCTCTCGCGGCGGTTCCCCTGCCGCGGTGAAGCGTTTGACCTCACAAACAATACGCAGAACTGGAGGCGCCATGCCCAAGCCACTTCTCCTAATGATTCTGGATGGTTGGGGGATCAATCCCCACCGGGAAAACAACGCCGTCGCCCTGGCGGCGCCCCCCGTAATGGGTCGGCTTCTCAGCGATTATCCCTCGTCGGAGCTGAACGCCTCCGGCATGGCCGTGGGCCTTCCCGAAGGACAGATGGGGAACTCCGAGGTGGGACACATGAACATCGGCGCCGGGCGCGTCGTATACCAGGACCTGACCCGTATCACCAGGGCCATCCAGGACGGGAGTTTTTTTCGCAATGACGTTCTGCTGGACTGCCTGGCCCGGACCAGGGATTCCGGAGGGCGGCTCCATCTTGCCGGACTGTTATCCGATGGAGGGGTGCACTCCCATAACACGCACCTCTATGCCCTGCTGGAGCTGGCCCGGCGGGAAGGGATAGGAGAGGTGTTCGTCCATTGCTTTCTCGACGGCCGCGATACCCCACCAAGGAGCGGATCCGGGTATGTGGCGGAGCTGGAAAGTGAGATGACGCGCCTGGGAATCGGCAGGATTGCCACTGTCACGGGCAGGTACTACGCCATGGATCGAGACAACCGCTGGGAGAGGGTCGAAAAGGCCTTCCGCGCCATGGTCGACGGCGAAGGGTTGTTCTTCGCCGATGCGGCAGGGGCAGTCTCGGCAAGTTACGCTGAAGATGTAACCGACGAGTTCGTTCTCCCCTCTGTCATGACAGAGGGAGATTCTCCGGTGGGGACCTTGCGGGACGGGGATGGTTTTGTTTTCTTCAACTTCCGCTCGGACCGCGCACGGGAGATTACGCGCGCGCTGACCGATCAGGATTTTTCCGGCTTCCGCCGGAGCGCCCGGCCGGCGCTTGCGGCATATGTCTGCATGACCGAGTACGACGAGACCTTCGGGCTTCCCATCGCGTTCAGGACGGAAGAGCTGAAGAACATCCTGGGAGAGGTGGTCTCTCTCGCCGGTCTGCGCCAGTTACGTATCGCCGAGACGGAAAAGTACGCCCACGTCACTTTCTTCTTCAACGGCGGCAATGAAACACCCTTTCCCGGAGAGGACAGGGTTCTCGTCCCCTCTCCGAAAGAGGTCGCTACCTATGACCTGAAGCCGGAGATGAGCGCCTTCGGTGTAGCCGAAGAGCTGGTCAAGCGCGTGAACGAAGACATTTACCACTTTATCGTTTTGAATTTCGCCAATGCGGACATGGTGGGACACACCGGCTCCCTGGAAGCGGCCATCAGGGCCGTCGCGGCGGTGGACGACTGTGTGGGAAGGGTTGTGAACGCGGTCCTCTCCCGCGGGGGGAGTCTTCTGATCACCGCCGACCACGGCAACGCGGAAAACATGGCGGACGAGTCGGGGAACCCCCACACCGCTCACACCTGCAATCCGGTTCCGCTGTTGCTGGTGGATGAATCAAGGCGCAATATCCGGCTGCGCCGCGGCATTCTGGCGGATATAGCGCCCACCATCCTGCAGCTGCTGGGCATTCCCCAACCCGCTGAGATGACGGGCGTCAGCCTGTTGTCCGAATGAAATCTTTCTTTCTTTTGTGATGGCGTCGGCGCGCGTGCGCGCCGGTTTCCGTTCATTCCAGTTCAGCGGCGATCCCGTCCGTTACGGGAATCAACCTGAATCCTTCTTTCCGAAATATTTCCTTCAATCTCTCTGGAGGCATTTTCCTCTTCCATCCCCCATGGAACCTGTCGGAGATAAGCATGATTCCACCAGGTCCGAGCCGCGCCGCCAATGATTCGATCGCCGTTGCCACGGATTCCCGGGTTTGGATATACGGACCCCCCAGCAGGCCGTTGCACAGAATGACATGGTAGGGCTTTTCTTCCGGTTGGGGAGGGCGCGTGACGTCGCCCTGGAAAAAGACGATTCCGCCTGTGCCGCCATCCCGTAGAAGCCTGTTGATTATCCCTCGATACACAAGCTCTTTTCCTGGGTCGTGGGGGAAAAAGCCGTGGGCGGCCGCGAAGAGTTCAAAGATCTCCAGGGAGCAGCCGTGTACGCGGCAATGTCTTGCGGAAACACCCCTGGACCGCAGGATCATCGCCAGTTCGTAAGAGGATTCCCCTGTTCCGCAAGCGGCGTCAAGAACGCGTATTTCTCCACGCCGGTGGAGACTTCGCCGCTGAATCCAGTTGTCAAGAAACAGGGTCTGCCCGGGATATCGATGGAAACTTCCCCCGTGCTGAGCAGGGAGCATGAGGGTGAAGATGAACCGTATGCGATAATCGTCATCCTTGGCCAGCCTTTCCAGAAGACGGCCCGGGTCGACAGCCGGCCATGTCCGGTGAAGGCGTTGCAGGAGGTCGAGCCAGGTGAAGGGAAGGGAGAGGAAGGCGCTTTCCCTGTCGCAGGAGCGGTGAAGCGAAAGGGAAAAGAGACGCCTGAACGCGGACGCTATCTCCGCCATCGGCAGGTAAAGCTCGGTGATGGCCCGCATGTCAACGGTAACAGCCAGTCCGTTGTCCCACAGGCCGAATGGGTAAAGGGATGAATAGACCTGAAAGCGATTGCTGAGCCTGGCCGCATGCCTGTCCAGCGCATGATCCTTGATTATTCCGCGAACCATCAACCGGGAGAGATTGCGCTCAGTCCGCAATACGGACATCGTGGGAGTATAAAGGATAGTCACGGGTTCAATTTCTATCCTCCGCTTAGAATGCGAACCGGCGCCCGCCTTTGAATCAACGCCGCGGGTTCGGGTAGTTGCCGTTCAGGTGCTGCTAGCCGCTGAATTTCTTCGAAAGTGGCAACGGTAATGTTTTGCGCAGCCTGGGCAATGGATTCTGAGGTACTGGGGGTGTTGCAACCAGATCATTCCCGTTGTGGAAAAGTCGTAGAATTTTTTTCTCGCCGGAGTGAGCCTGTTCTGAGGCGCAAAGAATGACGATGACTGTGGTTAGGCGGATCGATATAACAGAACTTGTTTTTGAAATATAACCGTGCATACTGAGGTTCAGGTAATATTATGTTCTGAGAAAAGCGCCTTCTGACGGTACATCTTTTCTCTGGTTCCAATCCTGACATTCATTGCGCAGGATAGGCCTTGATTATGTGGTGCTATTCCGGAGAAAGCCTTAAGCCCTGTTCTTCTTACCAAAACAAACACTGATTGTCCATAAGAACGGATTCATGGCAGGTGAATTGCTGGTGAAGATCCGCGAAGTCCTTCACGGTTCCCCTGCTGGCTCTGATCCCGGAGAGAGAATCGCCGGCGCTGGTCCGGCCGGAAAAGAGCGGCGCGATGGTTGAAGGTATGAAAAAACACCCCTGTCCCGATTGCAACTGCTGTCAGTGGTGCTCGGATGCGCGGTGCGGAATTTGCTTAAGGAAGGGAGGGGGGCGGCGGAAGCTATCCCTTCAGGAACAGATAGAGGCATATGAACTGCTTAATCGCGAGAGAGAAGACGGGCCGAGCCGAAAGGAATGAGTTAGAGCAGGTTTATGATGTTGTTATGGATTTGTGGCTGAAATCGTTATACTATGCAAGCCGATAAGGCGAAAGCCGGATGCCGCGCGTATGTCTGGAGATGTCATGGACAAGAGAAAATTGCTGGGTGAAATATTTGTCGGCCAGGGTCTTATTACGGAGAGGACCATGCAGAGGATACTGGTCCGCTCGAAACGTCTTAAGAAGCGGCTTGGAAGTCTTCTGGAGGAGATGGAGCTGATAACCGGTGATGAGCTGGCCTCGGCCTTGGCGGAACAGTACGGCTACCGGGTGGTGGGAAATTTCGCCCGCCATTCGTTCAGTCCGGAAGTGCTTGAGCTGATCCCTGCCGATGTCGCCATGCAGGCGATGCTTTTCCCCCTGAAAATAGAAAACGGGAAGCTGGCTCTGGCAATGGCGGACCCGACTGAAACCAGAATTGTTTCAAATATAGCGGCGAACCACGGTCTGACAATCGTGCCCTTTATAGCGACACGCAAAGAGATTACATCCGCGATTTGCCGGCACTATCTGGGCAAGGAGCCGTCTTTTCAGCAGGAGAAGACCGTATTGCTGGTGGAGAACGACAATCTTTCCTGCACCATGCTGAGCCACGTTCTTACCAAGGACGGCTACTTGGTGAAAACCGCGGTTGACGGAATGGAGGCATACAAAACCGCTATTTCCGAAATGCCGCAGGTTATCGTGACCGAAAAATCCATACCCAAGCTGGACGCCTACGGGCTTTTCGACGCCCTTAGAAACCTTCCCGAGACCCGCTTCATCCCCATGATCCTGCTGACCGGCAGTGCGGACAGGGATGAAGAGGCCAGGGCATTCGAGAAGGGCTTTTTTGATTTTATCTTCAAGCCGGTGAATGAAGTCACCCTCAAGACAAGGGTGAAAAGGGCCTTCCAGTATCTGGAGCGGGAATTCGGCCTGATATTCTGACCTTCCGGCTATTCTTTTCCCAGTTCCATGGAGCGCGCCGTGGCCGCGTCCACGGCTGACATCACCGTGCCCCTGAAACTCCGCTCTTCCAGTACCTGGAGTCCGGCGATGGTGGTTCCTCCCGGAGAGGTGACCTTTTCCCGCAGAAGGGCAGGGTGCTCGCCTGTCTCCAGCGCCATCCCGGCTGCGCCGAAAACGGTCTGCGCGGCGAGGCTGGTTGCTATGTCGCGGGGAAGACCGTTCTTGACCCCCGCGTCCGACAGCGCCTCGATCAGGGTATACACATAAGCGGGACCGCTTCCGGACAGACCCGTCACGGCGTCCAGGAGCTTTTCGCTCAGGGAATGCGCCGTCCCCAGAAGATTGAATATTCCGAGGGTAACCGCCACGTCGTCATCTGTAGCATTGGCGCCGGGCGCGACGGCGGAGGCGGCCTTCAGGACCAGCGCGGCCGTGTTCGGCATCACCCGCACCACCCTCGCCCCCGAAGGAAGCGCTGATTCGATGGTCCTGGTCTTTACTCCGGCCATGATGGAGATGAACAGTTTCCCCTGCGCCGCCGTTCCGTCAAGGGAATTCAGCGCCTCCATGCAGACCTGCGGCTTTACCGCCAGAAGGACTATCTCTCCGAAGGCCATCGCATCCCTGTTTTTCTCCACAGCGCCGATACCGTACCTTGCGGCCAGAAATTCCCTGCGTTTACCCACCGGTTCCGCGATTAGGATGTTGCCGGAGGGGACTTTTCCCGCCAGTAAGCCTCTCACAATGGCTTCCGCCATATTCCCGCCGCCGATGCATCCGATATTTTTTCCGGTTATCATGCCTTCCTCCGTTTGATTCGGTATATTTTCAACCTATATTCGGCAGTTGGAGTCATCCTTCTCTCTCTTCGGACAACTCCAACTGCCGTTTTCAGGTTCAATCATGCTGAAAGATAAGAGGAGAGCAAGGTATCACATTTCGGCGCGCAAGAACACCCCGGTTTGAAAGGGGCTCTACCGCCAGGATGGACATCGGCCCGCTGTAGTGTGAAAGTGGCGCGAATGGCGAGAGGCAAGGAATTGTGTACGATGGGAAATCTGTTGACAGGGACCCGCATTTATATTATAAACCTCATCCCGTTCTTGAATTATTAAACATAAAGTTTACAATAGCTAAACATGATTGCTTACAAAAAGTTTACATATACTAAACCCGGAGGGTTCCTTGAAGATAGGTGAACGGTTGAAGCGGTTCAGGATGATCAACTCGTTGACACAGGAGGAACTTGCCAGCCGTGCCGACCTTACCAAGGGATACATTTCCCAGCTGGAAAACGACGCGACATCTCCTTCCATAGCAACCCTGAAAGATATCGTGGACGTTCTGGGCACAACCCTCGAGGAGTTTTTCGCGGAGCAGTCGGGCGGTGAAGAGGTTGTGTTCGGGTCCGAATCCCGGGTGCAGTCCACCAGCGACGAGGACGGAGTAAGGGTGGAGCTTCTCGTCCCGGGCGCAAGGAACCGGGAGATGGATCCTGCCTTGGTAACCATACTTCCGGGCGAGGAGATGGATACGCAGGATTACCATGAAGGGGAGGAGTTCGGTTATGTCCTCGCCGGAAAGATTCAGCTCCGCCTTGATGACCGTACCTATACTGTAAAGAAGGGCGAGTGCTTCTACTTCAGTTCCGACAAGCGCCATGCGGTAAAAAACCCGGGCAAGACCGAAGCAAAGATACTCTGGGTTGTGACGCCGCCGGCGTTCGATTACTGAGTGCTTGTGGACCAGAACAGACAGGAGATACGACAATGAGCAAAGTGCTGATTATAGGAGCGGGTGGAGTCGGGCGCGTGGTGGCCCACAAATGCGCCCAGGCTTCAGATGTGTTTACCGGGATAACCCTTGCCTCGCGTACCGAGTCCAAATGCAAGGCCATTGCGGCCGAGATCGATTTTCCGGTCAAAACGGCCAGGGTGGACGCCGACAACGTGCCCGAGCTGGTGGAACTGCTCAAGGCGGAAAGGCCGAAGCTGGTGATCAACGTGGCCCTGCCGTACCAGGATCTGACCATCATGGATGCGTGTCTGGAGGTTGGAACAGACTATCTGGATACGGCGAACTACGAACCCCTGGATACCGCGAAATTCGAGTACGGCTGGCAATGGGCCTACCAGGACCGTTTCCTGGACAAGGGCCTCATGGCCCTTCTGGGGAGCGGTTTCGACCCGGGGGTGACCAACGTCTTCACCGCCCTGGCGGCTAAAAACCACCTGGACGAGATCCGGGAACTGGACATCATCGATGCCAATGCCGGTTCCCATGGCCAGCCCTTTGCCACCAACTTCAATCCCGAGATTAACATCAGGGAGGTAACCGCTCCTTGCCGCCACTGGGAGAACGGAGACTGGGTGGAGACCGGCGCCCTGGCGACAAAACGGAGCTTTGACTTTCCCGAAGGTATCGGCCTCATGAATATCTACAGGATGTACCATGAGGAGATGGAATCCCTGGTGAAGCATATCCCCACCATCAGGAAGGCCCAGTTCTGGATGACCTTTTCAGACAATTATCTCAAGCACCTGGAGGTGCTTCAGAATGTGGGCATGACCCGTATCGACGAGGTGGAGTACAAAGGACAGAAGATCGTTCCCCTCCAGTTTCTCAAGGCGGTGCTGCCCGATCCGGGGAGCCTCGGTCCGTTGACCAAGGGCAAGACCTGTATCGGTGTCATAGCCCGGGGAATCAGGGACGGCAAGAGGAAGCAGGTCTACATATACAATATATGTGACCATGAGGCCTGTTACAGGGAGGTCAACTCGCAGGCCATCAGCTATACCACCGGAGTGCCCGCGGTTGTGGGCGGGATCATGATGCTCACCGGTAAATGGCATAAGCCGGGGGTGTGGAACATGGAGCAGTTCGACCCCGAACCGTTCCTGGAAAAGCTGTCCGTCATGGGGCTTCCCCACGTGGTGGTGGAGGGTGAGTGGCCGGAATTATAAAGGAAAGGGCGAGGTGCGGGATGTGAGGAACATTTCGTCACAATGCAATGTGTCTTGTAAAAGCGATCCTTGTGATCGCCCTTACCGAGGAAAAATTTGATCGGCATCGATATCGAAAAAATACTTGAACTTTCTCCATCTCCCGCCTACGTGGTGGACCTTGGACGGCTGCGCCACAATCTTGCCATCCTTGACTCGGTCCAGAAACGGAGTGGGGCGAAGATCCTCATGGCCCTCAAGGCCTTTTCCATGTGGAGCGTATTCCCCCTCATCCGGGAGACTCTTTTCGGGGTCTGCGCCAGTTCGCCCTGGGAGGGGCGGCTCGGGCGTGAGGAATTCGGCCGGGAGGTGCACAGCTTCGCGGCCGCCTTTAAAGATAGCGATGTGAAGGAGCTTCTCGGGATTTCAGACCATCTGGTTTTCAATTCCTTTGCCCAGTTGGAGCGGTTCCGTCCCCTGTGGGAAAAGGAGAGGGGACGGGTTTCCATCGGCCTGCGTGTGAATCCGGAGCATTCCGAGGGACACACGGCCATCTATGATCCCTGCGCGCCCAAATCCCGGCTGGGGATCCGGCGGGATGAATTCGAAGGGCGTTCCCTGGATGGCGTAGAAGGACTCCATTTCCATACCCTGTGTGAACAGCTTTTTGAGCCGCTGGAGCGCACCGCGCGGGTGTTCGAGGAGAAATTCGGGGAATACCTGCCGCAGCTGAAGTGGTTGAACCTTGGGGGAGGCCACCACATAACCCGTGAGGGATATGATACACACGCGCTTGTTGAGCTTGTCCTCTATTTCAGGGAAAAGTACGGCCTTGATGTCTACCTGGAACCGGGCGAGGCCATAGCCATCGGCGCCGGCATCCTGGTCGGCGAGGTGCTGGATGTGGCACATAATGAGATGGATATTGCCATCATGGATGTTTCGGCAACCTGCCACATGCCCGACATCCTGGAGATGCCGTATCGCCCCGGCGTAAAGGATGGTTTCGATGCGGGTGAAAAGGCCCATACCTTCCGTCTTGCCGGTCCCTCGTGCCTTGCCGGGGACGTGATCGGAGACTGGTCGTTCGATAAGCAACTTGCGCCTGGAGACCGGTTGGCGTTCCTGGACATGGCCCATTACACAATGGTCAAGACCACAACCTTCAACGGCATACAACATCCGGCCATCTGCACATTCGAGCCGGAGACCGGAGAGTTGAAGGTGGTACGAAGCTTCACTTATGAGGATTTCAGGGGGAGGCTGTCGTGACCTTTTTATCGCTGAAGGCGAGGGCAGGGATGAACCTTTTGTTCGCCCCTTGATGACGGCCTCCGACCCGGGCGAACACAAGGTTCACCCCTATACATTCATTACTCAACAGAGGTTTGCGAAATGCCCATGGAACGCTGGTCCATAAATGAGTCCGCCAAGATCTACAATATCAACAACTGGGGCGACGATCTGTTCTCCATCAACAAAAAGGGGAACATCTGCGTCCATCCCTCGCCCAATTCCAAGCATTCCATAGACCTGCGGGCCCTGGTGGACGACCTTATCAAACGAAAGATAAAACCGCCTATCCTGCTCAGGTTCATGAACATCCTTGAAGGGCGCATCGCCAGTATCAATCGCGCCTTCAGGAACGCCATTCAGGATAACGACTACCCGGCCACTTACCAGACCTTCTATCCCGTAAAGGTCAACCAACAGCGTCAGGTGGTCGAGGCCATAACCAAATTCGGCAAGAAGTACCAGATAGGCCTGGAGGTAGGCTCAAAGCCTGAACTGGTCGCGGGTATTTCATTGTCGACGGGAAACGGGCTGCCTATTATCTGCAACGGATATAAAGACACCGAATTTATCGAAACCGTTCTTTATGCAACCAGAATCGGGTATGATATCACCATTGTTGTTGAAAAGCTGTTCGAACTGGAAAAGATTATCGAGCTTTCGGAAAAGACCGGTATTGTTCCCAAGTTGGGGATCAGAGTGAAACTTTCCTCAAGGGGCACCGGAAAATGGGCCACATCCGGTGGTGAGGACGCCAAGTTCGGCCTGCGCATCTCCGAACTGATTTCCGCAATCGAGATCCTGAAGAGGCATGAACTCCTTGAAAGCATCAATCTGCTCCATTTTCATATCGGCAGCCAGATAACCAAGATCGACAAGATAAAGAACGCTCTTATCGAAGGCGCCCGCATCTATGTGGAGATGAAGAGGATGGGTGTCAATCTGCGCTATCTGGATATCGGGGGCGGTCTCGGGGTCGACTATGACGGTTCCAAGTCCAGCTACTTTTCCAGTGTCAACTATTCCGTCGAGGAATACGCCAACGACGTAATCTACCAGATCAAGAATATCTGCGACGAGGCGGGGGTCGACTGCCCGAACATCATCTCTGAATCCGGCCGGGCCACGGTAGCCCATTATTCGGTGCTGGTTACCAACGTGCTGGACACCAATACCCGGAACCTGATGCCCGACTTCGAGTCGATCCTGGATAATCCGGAAAAACTCTCGCCTACGGTAAAGAAGCTGGTGGATATCCTGAAAAGCATAGATCGTCATTCTCTGCGTGAGGATTATCACGACACAATCCAGCTTATTCAGGAGGCGGTGAGCCTCTTTAATCTGGGCTACCTGAATCTGAACGAAAGGGCCATAGCGGAATGGATCTGTGCCAGGATAATAAGAAAAATCAACGGTATCGTCGAGCGTATGAAGTCCATACCAGACGAGTTGCAGAACTTCCAGCTCAGTCTGCGGCAGACCTATTTCGCCAATTTTTCCCTTTTTCAGTCAGTCCCCGACTCCTGGGCCATTGATCAGTTGTTTCCCATTGTTCCCATTCAGCGTCTGAACCAGAAACCCGATGTGATCGCATCCATCGCTGATATTACCTGCGATTCGGACGGCGAGATAACAAGCTTCGTCGGTGAGAACGGAAGGACCAAGTATCTACCGATCCACAAGATACGGACCGGCGAGGAATATTTCATCGGATTCTTTCTTATCGGCGCGTACCAGGAGATACTGGGGGACATGCACAACCTCTTCGGTGACACCAACGCGGTTCATATTACTTTTAACAAGAAGACCAACTACAAGATAGATACCGTCATAAGCGGCGATGCAACCTGGGAAAGCCTGAAATACGTGCAATATGAGGGAAGCAAGATCGTAAAGAACGTGAGGGATAATCTTGAGAAGGGGGTTGCTTCGCGCAAGATATCAATTGAGGAAAGCAGCCATTTTCTTGAGCTCCTCGACAGGGCGCTACAGGGATATACCTATCTGGGTGAATAGCCTGGAATGGAGGTATGAACCGCGCTTCGGAGAGTCCTCGGTGTTTTCAGAGGAAAACCCGTGGTCTTTCATGGGCGCGCTTCCTGACCCTTGCGGGTTGAGAGTGTACGGCGCTTGATTCCGAGGGCGCCGTCGTATCGCAGAAGCAGAATAACCGCCAGGAACGGACTGCTCCAGAAAAAAATGGTCACTATGAATGTGACGCACCGGTCAATATAGAATATGGATGAAGGAGAACCGGATGTAAGCGCTATGCGATTTACGACAATAACCGTTTCTTCAATCAGTTGAAAGACGATTATGCCATAGGAGAGTATTGACAAGAGTTGCGGCGTGCGGCGTCCTCCTGTCAGATAGCGGTAGGATGCGCCAATGTAGCAGCTGCCTAACATGAACCGTAACCATGGAAACAAGCCCGCTTTTAAGAAGACCTCGAGCCGTGAGGCAGGTTCCAGTAACGGAACCGAAAGAATCGATTGCCAGTCTTTCATGTAGTAGCTGAAAAGGCCTGAAATGGCGGTGTAGATGAGGAAACCGCCGCCTCCCGCCGCTACCCAACCTGTCAACTTCATTGGGCTGGAGATTCGGAGTGTCAGGGCGGGGGCATGCTCTGCCGATGGGTGATCGTAAGCAGTCCCGCCCGACAAGTCTTGCATTTCAGTGTACTTGCCAATCTTTTGTTCGGAGGCTGCTTCGGAGACTCGCTTTTCCGTGAATTGGGAATTAATACCGGAGCGCTCCGCTTCTTTTTCCTGTATGTGAAGAAGCTTCCTGAGACGATTGCTTCCCGTGGCGCCGCATGCCGGGCAAGAAGGGAAAGTCTCATCCGTGAAGGTGGAATATCCGCACGCTGGACACATATTCATTTTGTTATACCCTGAAAGCCCCGCAGATTGTGCATTCCGCTGAAGTCGGCCACTTAATCCGACGGAAGTCGGCCGGCAGT
>CAZFCG010000073.1:0-17352 GCA_964517595.1 uncultured Geobacter sp.
CAATGGTAGCATTGTTACGCTAAAAAGCAATATTTAAGTTAGCGCTTATGCCCCTGGTGGGAGAGGGTCAGGGAGAGGGGGAAACTTATCCCGCCATGGACGCATCCCGGCGGGTCCACGCCGACGGATACGAAAATGGGGATGTAACATCCCCATTTAATTACCTTACTTTCAAGCGGAAACAAAGCGTCTCATCGCGGCGCCGGCAACACGGGCCGTCGGTCTAACGAGACATGCCCTCTTTAATCTTCCTGATCTCTTCCTTGATTATGGTCTCGGCCAGATCCGGCACCACGTCCCATGCAATCTTTTCAATCAGTTCCCTGGAGATCCTGGAGATGGCCTCGGCAAGCTGCGCCTCCGATATGGTTATCCGCTCTCCTTCAACAGATGGCGCCACTCCGGCGGCAGGGGTCTCCTCCAGCGCCGCGAACGCCTCGTCCGCGGGCACGTATTCCTCCTCGGTAGCGAATCGCAAAGGGGTGTCTTCCTGGTCAAAGGACGTCATTTCCGCAGGCGCCTCCACGTCCGCCGGATATTCGAAGGAGGTCACCTCAGCCACAGGCGAAGCCGGTTCAGGTTCGGCTCCCAGTGATATGGATTCACCAGCAAGGGGAGATGCGAACGAGGTTCCGGAAACGACCCCGGACTCCTCCAGCGGTTCAGGCGCCTCTTCGAACACAGGACGTTCTTCTCGCCCGGTAATCGAGTAAGTGTCGTCATCGGATTCCAGCGTCCCTCCGGAAAAGGAAAGATCCCCCAATTCCGCGGGTTCCTCTTCCACGGGCGAAAACGGCTCAATCTCCTCCACCTCATGGGAGAATTCCACGGTTTCGGACTCTTCAAGGAGCTCGCCGATATGTACCGCCTCACCCTCTTCCGTCTCTTCGGAAAAGGCACCCCACAGGTCCTCATCAGGTCTTGCCTCTACGATGTCCACGGGTGAAAGCTGTATTACACCCGGGATGTCGGCTTGAGCGTCGGCCGACAGCGTGGGAGTTGAGGTGTGCGCGCCAACCTCCTCCAGGGAAGCCGACCCGGCAACAGCGCCTGCAGGCTCTTCTGAGGGCGCAACGGGGGGAGGTACCAGGGGCTCCTCCTGTCCGTAGGGCTCCTCAAGGCAAGACACCGTCAAGCCGGAAGCGGCGGCAACCCGGGATTCAGCCAGCTCCGCCAACTGTTTCACCTTGTCGATCAGATTCTGGGATTCAAAGGGTTTGGTGATGAAGTCATCCGCGCCGGCGGTCCTTGCCTTGTTTTCATCGAAAGGCTCGAATGCGCCCACCAGGAGGAGAATTGGGGTAGAGGCCAGGGAAGGGTCCCGGCGCACCTCCTCGCACACCTCGTAGCCGCTCTTTTCAGGCATCAGTGCATCCACGAGCATGACAGCCGGATGGATCTCCCTCGCCTTGTCCAGCGCCGCGCTTCCGTTATCCACGACAACGAGCTCATAATCCTCATTGGCAAAGATTATTCCGACCACCTTCTGTATGGTGATACTGTCATCGGCGAGAAGAATTTTTGCACTCATGGAAAGTCCTCCGGCGGGAAAGGTGAGATGACTGAAACACCAGACGAAACAAGGGTAAAAGCCCCACAAAACGCGAGAAAACTAGCATAAAGCCCATGGGGTGTCAAGTTATTTACCGGTCGGTTTCTTCCAGTGGCAGGGGCGGTTCCGCTACAGTTTCTCCGGGACGAAAAAGCTCCGCGGCCAGGGTAGATATCTGAGCGCGAAGGCGGTTGAAGCGGGAGGCGTGGTTATAGTCGAGTCGGGTCGCAAGGAGGATCACGAACAGATCCGCCCGGGGATCGATCCAGATGGATGTCCCCGAATAGCCGGTGTGTCCAAAGGAAATATCTGAAAAGCCTCCACCCTTGGGTGATGAATAGGGAGAATCAATATCCCATCCCAGACCCCTGACAACCTTTCCTCCGTCCACCTGGAAAGGGGAGATCATCAGCCGCACGGCGACCTCGGACAAGACCCTTTTCCCCGAAAGCTCACCTCCCTGAAGGACCATCCGGCAAAACCGGGCAATATCCGCGGCCGTGCCGAAGAGACCGGCATGGCCGGCCACCCCGCCAAGGGAGCGGGCATTGCGGTCCTGGACCACCCCGGTCTGGAAACGCCCCAGGTGGTCAAGGGTGGGCGCGGATCTGGAAAGCAGCGTTCCGGAGGGATTGAATCCGGTATCACGCATCCCCAGCGGCGCATAAAAGTTTTCAGCCGCGTATAGGTCCAGACCTGAACCGGAAAGCCTCGTTACCAGCTCGCCCAGAAGGATAAAGTTGATATCCGAATAAATGAAGCCGCTTCCTGGGAGGTCGGGCAAAGGAAGGGTGGCTGCCAGTTCAAGCACCCCCTGGATGGTTATGTCCCGCGTCGGCTCAAGATCGGGCAGTCCGGAGGTGTGGGTCAGCAGATGCAGCGGGAGGAGGCCGTCCCTGCCTTTCCCGGCAAACTCGGGAAACCACCTGATCACGGGATCCCGGAGATCGAGTTTTCCCTCATCGGCCAGCTTGACAATGGACGGGGCGGTTGCCAGAACCTTGGTCAGAGACGCGAGATCGAAGAGCGTATCGGTTTCCATGACGGGCGCTCCTGCCTCGGTGGAAACCCTGCCATAGGACCTGACAAGGAGGTCTTCTTTTCCATCGCCCACCAGCAGGACTCCGCCGGAGACAAGCCCGGACGCAATCGCGGCCTCCATGACGCAATCAAGACTCCCGGTCATGACAAGCCCTTCCAGGGAATCTCCATTGCCAAACGCCGGCACACTGCAAAGAGAAATCAGAAGGACGAGACAGGCCGGCACGAAACGCAGTGTCGTCAAAAGAAACTCTCCATAAAATGTCCAGAAAAGGCAGTCTCACGCAAAGCCGCAAAGGACGCCAAGGAAGATCAAAAACTTGTCAAATCAGGCCATTCACCTGTTCAGTGACACTTTCTTGTTCCGCATCTATTTGAATTTCTTTGCGTCTTTGCGTCTTCGCGTGATCAGATGCAGTTTCTAGATACCAATTAAAAAAGGAGGGTTTCCCCTCCCGTTCATTTCGTGGTGAACTCAACGGATTTCAGCAGATTCCCTTCTTCATCCAAGGCCTCCACCCGCCAGGCCCCGCGCATCCCTTTTTCCAGCGCCTTCCTGCTGTGGGTTCTCCAGCGCTTGCCCCGCACCGGCAAGGTATACTCGGCTACCTTCTCACCGTTTCGATACCAGACATGGTAGATCTCCCGTTCCTCGTCATCAGGGGCTGAAATCCATGTATAGCAGTAGAGGGTTTTCCCTGAGGTGGCGGAGATGATGCGAACCGAATCCACGGGAACCCTTCCGACTATCCGGGTAGTGACCGTCATTTCACGAATCGTCAGGGTTTTCTCTCCGGCCCGGACACACTCCGGAAAGAAGGCGGAACAGAGCAGCAGGCCAATGGCGAAAAAAAATAGTTGATTTCTCATACTCCCTCCAGCAAAAGCCGACGGACGTCTTCCAGACAATTCAGCGCCCGGCGGGCATCATGTGCGGTAATCCGCGTTAATGCTCACATATTCATGGGAGATGTCACTGGTATACACCACGGCGTCCCCGTCGCCCAGACGCAGGTCGATGGTTACCGAGAATTCCTTTTTCCGCAGAACCTCCGTACCCCGTTCTTCGGCGTCGCCTCCCAGGAACACACCGTCCCTGACCATGGGAACATCGTCAAAGGAAAGGGCCACGCGATCCTGATCGACCTCCGCTCCGGAATAGCCCACGGCAGCCAGAATGCGGCCCCAGTTGGCGTCCTGTCCGAAAAACGCCGTTTTCACAAGCATGGAGTTGGCCACGGCCATCGCCGCCTTTTTTGCGTCGGCCGTGGAGGATGCGCCCACAATCCTTATTTCCACGAACTTGGTGGCGCCCTCTCCGTCCCTTACAATCTGCCGGGCCAGGGAGAGGAGAACGCTCCGGACGCAGCTCTCGAACTGCTCCCCCTCGGGAGTCCCGGGCATAATGACCTGATTTCCGGCCATGCCGTTGGCCAGCAGGACAGCCGTGTCATTGGTGGAGGTATCACCGTCAATGGATATGATATTGAAGGACGAGTCCACCGCGCGCCTGAACAACTTTCTTAGAAAGACGGGCTCCACGGCAGCGTCCGTGACGAGAAAAGAGAGGAGGGTGGCCATGTTGGGCATGATCATTCCCGCTCCCTTGGCAATCCCCGCGACGGTGTACCCGGCGCCTCCGGCCTCTCCGGATGCGCTTTCGGACTTGGCGAAGGTGTCAGTGGTCATGATGGCATGCGCCACATCATCAAGGTGCCCGGCAGACAGACCATTAACCAGACCGCTGATCGCCCCGCGGATCCTCTCCATGGGGAGCGGTTTCCCGATAACGCCGGTGGACGCCACCAGGATCGAGTCCTCGGGGATGCCCGCCGCTTCGGCCACGAGGCGGGCCGTCTCTCCGGCATCGGTCATGCCGCGTTCGCCGGTGCAGGCATTGGCGTTGCCGCTGTTCACCACCACCGCCCGCGCCTTCCCCCTGGACGCGCGCTCCATGGAAAGAAGGACCGGCGCGGCCTTTACGCGGTTCGTGGTGAAAACCGCGGCCACATCGGCCGGGACATCGGAAAGAATCATCGCAAAATCCAGGCGGCCCGGCTTCTTGACGGCCGCCTCTACCGCGGAAAACCTGAAACCTTTTACTTTCATCTTTTGCTCCCGGTGCATGAATCAGCGCCCATGTACGTAAATCGTCCAAAGCCCAATGGTCATTTCCCGCAACACTTCTTGTATTTCTTGCCGCTGCCGCAGGGGCAGGGGTCGTTTCGGCCCACCTTGTCGCTCCTTACCGGCTGCTGTGGGGCGTCATCACCGGCCAGGTTAAAGACCAGGCGCTGCTTTCGCTGCTTCTGCTCCATCTGCTCCACATCCTCTTCCCGGGCGATCTGCACCCAGAAGATCTTTTCCACCAGCTCCTGGCGGATACGGGTAATCATGTTCATGAACAGCTGAAAGGCTTCCTTCTTGTATTCCTGCTTCGGATCCTTCTGGCCGTAACCGCGAAGTCCTATTCCTTCCTTGAGGTGGTCGATGGAAAGGAGGTGGTCTTTCCACTGGGTATCGATGGTCTGCAGCATGATAACCTTTATCATGTGGTCCATCAGCTCTTCGCCGAAGGTCTCGAGACGCGTATCAAAAACCTTGCGCACCTCTTCCTTCAGGAGCTCACGGAAGTTGGTCGGTGTAAGCCTGTCCATGGTATCGGCCGGGATTTCAAACTGAAAGCCGAAGCACTGGTGCACCCCCTGGGATATTCCCTGCCAGTCCCATTCCTCGGCCGAAACCTTTTCTATGGCATAGGCCTCCACGATGTCCTCTACGGTCTCATCCATCATCTCCAGGAAACTATCGCGCAGATCCGTTCCCGAGAGGATCTCGCGGCGCTGGGAGTAGATCACCTCCCTCTGCTTGTTCATGACATCGTCATATTCGATGAGGTGCTTTCTGATCTCGAAGTTGTGGGCCTCCACCTTTTTCTGCGCGTTTTCAATAGCCCTTGAAATCAGGCCGTGGGTAATGGCCTCCCCTTCTTCTATCTTGAGCATATCCATGATCTTGGAGACGCGCTCCGCCCCGAATATGCGCAACAGGTCGTCCTCAAGGGAAAGATAGAATCTGGAAGAACCCGGGTCGCCCTGTCGACCGGAGCGGCCACGCAACTGGTTGTCGATGCGCCGCGACTCATGACGCTCCGTGCCGAGGATATGCAGGCCGCCAAGGGCGACCACCTCGTCATGCTCCTGCGAACACAGCTCCCGGAAGTTCCGCAGACTCCCGGCGTACTCTTCTTCCGACGCCTCGGGGTTGGTCTTCAGCCATTGCCTGGCGAGCCCCTCCGGGTTCCCACCCAGCAGGATATCGGTGCCGCGTCCCGCCATATTGGTGGCAATGGTCACCATCCCCTTGCGGCCCGCCTGAGCCACGATCTCCGCCTCTTTTTCATGATGCTTGGCGTTCAGGACATTGTGGGTAATCCCTTCCCTCTGCATGAGGGTGGAGAGGACCTCCGACTTTTCTATGGAGATGGTGCCCACCAGAACCGGCTGCCCCTTTTCGTGCAGTTCCTTCACCTCGGCCACCACCGCCTTGAACTTTTCCCTTTCGGTCTTGTATACAACATCGGGAAAGTCCGGACGGAGCAGGGGACGGTTCGTGGGGATCACGACCACGTCCAGTTTGTAGATCTTGTGAAATTCCGCGGCCTCGGTGTCCGCTGTACCGGTCATGCCGGCCAGTTTCTCGTACATGCGGAAATAGTTCTGGAAGGTAATGGTCGCCAGGGTCTGGTTCTCATTCTCGATGGTAACCCCTTCCTTCGCCTCGATGGCCTGGTGCAGACCATCAGACCAGCGCCTGCCCGGCATGAGCCGGCCGGTGAACTCGTCTACGATAAGGACTTCACCGTCCCTGACCACATAGTCCACATCCCTCCTGTACATGGCATGGGCGCGCAGTGCCTGCTGCACATGGTGCAGGATCTCGATATTGCGCGGATCATAGAGATTGTCCAGGCGCAGCATCTTTTCCACCTTCATCACGCCCTCTTCGGTGAGATTGGCGGATTTGGCCTTTTCGTCGATGGTGAAATCCCCTGTGTAACGCTTCCTTTTTCCGGAAAGCGTATTGGCCTCCTCCTCAATCACCTCCCCCTTCTGCAGCGAGGGGATGATGCGGTCGATCATGTAGTATTTGTCCGTGCTCTCCTCCGTGGGGCCGGAGATGATGAGAGGGGTGCGGGCCTCATCCACGAGGATGGAGTCCACCTCGTCCACAATGGCGTAGTGGTACTCTCGCTGGACATAATCGGCAAGGCTGAACTTCATGTTGTCCCTGAGGTAGTCGAAGCCGAATTCGTTGTTCGTGCCGTAGGTTATATCGGAATTGTAGGCCTCCCTGCGCTCGTTGTCGTCCAGGCCGTGGACGATCACCCCCACCGACATGCCTAGAAAACGGTAGATTCGGCCCATCCAGTCGGAGTCGCGTCTGGCCAGGTAGTCGTTCACCGTAACAACATGCACGCCTCTGCCGGTCAGCGCATTCAGGTAGCATGGAAGGGTGGCGACGAGGGTCTTGCCTTCACCCGTCTTCATCTCCGATATCTTACCCTGGTGCAGCACGATCCCGCCGATGAGCTGCACGTCGAAATGGCGCATGCCAAGCACCCTTTTCCCCGCCTCGCGGACAAGGGCAAAGGCCTCCGGAAGAATGGACTCCAGGCTTTCCCCATTTTGCACCCTCTCCCTGTATGCGACGGTCTTTTCCCTCATCTGGTCATCGGAAAGCTTGACCATTTCCGGCTCCAGAGAGTTGATTTTAGTGACCATGGGCTGAATGCGCTTCAACTCGCGCTCGTTCTTGCTCCCGACAATCTTCTTTATTACTGAGGACACGGTTCCTAACATGAAAACAAGTCTCCTGATTCTGAATGGTTAAATGGAAATAACGTAGAAAGGTAACACACCGGGGGGATTTGCTCAACAGAAAAGGCGGTCAAGCGGGACGGCCGGAGAAAGGGGGAGGGGCCTTCCCCTCCCCCCAATGTTCATTTCCTTGCGAAGGCCAGGGGAAGGACCTCTTCGTATTCACTCACGAAATGGGCCTTCAGACCCTTTTTCAGATAGGCGGGCAACTCTTCGAAGTCCTTCCGGTTACCTTCCGGAAATATGAGGGTCTTTATCCCGGAACGGCGCGCGGCGATGGTCTTTTCCTTTACCCCGCCAATGGGAAGGACACGGCCGGTCAGTGTCAGTTCTCCGGTCATGGCAAGCTTTTTCCTGACCGGCTTTCCGGTGATCATGGATATGAGCGCTGTTGTCATGGTGATGCCGGCGGAAGGTCCGTCCTTGGGGGTGGCGCCGGCCGGCACGTGCAGATGGACAAAACTTGTATCGAAGAAATCCGCGGTCGCTCCGAATTTCTCCAGATGCGCCATGACAAAGGAATAGGCGATCTCGGAGCTCTCCACCATCACATTCCCCAACTGCCCGGTCTGCTTGAATCCCTTGTTCTTGCTAGCCATGGCGGACGCCTCGATCTGCAGGGTGGCGCCGCCCATGCTGGTCCATGCCAGGCCGGTAACCACTCCCGGCACATCTTCGAACACCTCGTCGGGATTGAATACGGGATTTCCCAGATACTCCTTGACATCCGCCACGCCGATGGAAATGGCGTCTTCCTTTCCCCGGGCGAACTCCATGGCGGAGCGGCGCATAATCTTCTTGACACGGTTCTCCAGGCTCCTCACCCCGGCCTCTCTCGCGTAGCCGTCGATGATGGCCACCAGGGCATCCTTGTCGACGGAAACCTGCCCCTTTTTCAGACCGTGACTCTCCAGGGCCTTGGGAACCAGGTAGCGGCGGGCGATCTCCAGCTTTTCCTCCAGAATATAACCGGCCAGGCGTATGACCTCCATCCTGTCCAGCAGGGCGGGAGGGATGGTGTCAAGCTGGTTGGCTGTCGCCACGAACATCACGTTGGACAGGTCGAAGGGAACATCCAGATAGTGGTCACGGAAAGAGGAGTTCTGTTCGGGGTCCAGAACCTCCAGGAGCGCGGAGGCGGGGTCCCCCTGAAAGGATGCGCCCACCTTGTCGATCTCGTCCAGCATCACCACCGGGTTCGAGGTGCCGACACGCTTCATGGCCTGGATGAATTTTCCGGGCATGGCGCCGATATAGGTCCGGCGGTGCCCCTTGATCTCGGCCTCGTCCTTCATACCGCCCAGGGAGAAGCGGTAGAACTTCCTCCCCAGGGCATCGGCGATGCTTTTTCCCACGGAGGTCTTCCCCACCCCGGGAGGGCCAACAAGACAGAGGATGGAGCCCGATATGTTCCCCTTCATCTTACCCACCGCGATGAATTCCAGTATGCGCTCCTTGACATCCTTGAGACCATAATGGTCCCTGTCGAGGATCTTGCGGGCCTTGTCGATGTTGTAGGAATCTTCGCTGAATTTCCCCCAGGGAAGAATCGTGAGCCAGTCCAGATAGTTGCGGCTGACATTGTATTCGGGCGAGGTGGGTTCGATGAGCTGCAGTTTTTCCATCTCCTCTTCCACCGCTTTTTGCGCCTCTTCATTGAGGGAAAGCCCCTGGAGCCGTTCCTCGAACTTCTCCAGCTCCGTGGTCTTTCCCTCTTTCTCCAGACCAAGTTCCTTCTTGATCATCTTCAACTGCTCGCGGAGGAAAAACTCCCTCTGCCGGGCGGAAATCTTGTCCTCGATCTGCTTGGTTATCTTGCTCTGCAGCCGGTAGACCTCCAGCTCCTTTTTCAGAAGGACCAGTACCCGATCGATCCGGTGCCGCACATCGAAGGTTTCAAGGACCTGCTGAAGCTCGCGCCCCTCGGCGCTGGTCAGGTTGGCGGCGAAGTCCGCCAGACGTCCCGGGTCATCCATGCTGGATCTGTTCAGGAACAGCTTCGTAGCCTCGGAAAAGAGCGGATTCAGCTGGATTAACTCCTTGAGGGTTGATATGACCGCCAGGGAATACGCCTGAAGCTCTGGATTTACAGACAATTCCGCGCTGTGGTGGTAGCTTACGCGGGCGACCATCCCCTCTTCCGTTGTAACGACGTCATCTATGATGAAACGCTCCAGGTTGTTAAGCATCAGATGGGCGCTTTCATCATCGGAGTGGACGATCTGCAGGATCTTGGAAGCAACCCCGATTCGGTGCAGATTGTCCGGGGTTTCCTCTCCTTCCGACTCCTTCACCAGGACCAGGCCGATGGTTCGATCACCCTGCCCCATCACCCTCTGTATTGCCGCAATCTTGTCCGCGCCCTTTACGACAAGAGGAATGAGAATGCCCGGAAAGGTAGGCCGCATCTTCAGGGGAATGATGGGCAGGAATTTTGGAAGGATCTCGGAAGCGACAACCAGGCCGCTCTCGCCCGGCTGTCCGCCGTCTTCGCTCAATTCCGGTTCCAGGGGCACATCCCTTTTATCATTATTATCCGTCATAGTTAGTGCTCCTTTTATCCATGTAGTTCGTAAGAAACTAACCATGAAGGGGGCGGATGTCAACCCGAAGTTGACGCTGCCCAACCGGCGACGTCTTGCGCCGGACCCTTTCATGCTGTACATTTAGAAAACCCGGCGTTACGCTGAAAACCATCATTAACGGAGGATAGTCTATGGCAAACATACTTGAGATCTACAAATGTGAACTGTGCGGCAACATTGTCGAGGTTGTCCATGCTGGCGCGGGTGAGCTGGTCTGCTGCGGCGAAGCCATGAAGCTGTTGACGGAGAACACGGTTGACGCGGCAAAAGAAAAACATGTGCCGGTCATCGAAAAAGGCGCTGATTCCATTACGGTAAAAGTGGGAAGCGTCGCTCACCCCATGGAAGAAAAACACTACATCGAGTGGATAGAGATTATCGCGGACGGCAAGGCATACCGTCAATTTCTGAAACCGGGTGAGACTCCGCAGGCGGTATTCAACGTGACCGCGCAACAGGTAACGGCAAGAGAGTACTGCAACCTGCACGGGCTGTGGTCGGCCAAGGGGTAGGTCAAGATCCGACCGAAAATGGACGGGAGGTGGCGGCCCGTCATGAAAACAGGCGCGTTGGTGGCAAGGGGCCGGCTTGGATTCAACCGGCCCCTTGCCACGAAAACGGATCCGCGCATCGCGAGCCGTCTGGCTTTATTCGATGACCTTGACGGTATTGATAACAACCGGCTCCACCGGCACATCAGAATGGCCCATGCGGGAACCGGTCTTTACCTGGCGTATGGCGTCAACGGTTTCCATCCCTTCCACCACCTGGCCGAATACCGCGTAACCGAAAAGCTCCGGCGTTTTCCCTCTGTAGTCCAGAAAGGCGTTATCCACGACGTTGATGAAAAACTGTGACGTGGCGCTGTCAACAACGTTGGTGCGCGCCATTGCAAGGGTTCCGCGCTTGTTGGAAAGGCCGTTGGCGGCCTCGTTCTTGATAGCGAACCTGGTTTTCTTCGGCGTCAGCGAGGAATCCATCCCCCCGCCCTGAACCATGAATTCCTTGATGACGCGATGAAACACCAGCCCGTCGTAAAATCCATCCTTGACGTAGGAAAGAAAGTTGCGCACGGTAATCGGGGCCTTGTCCCTGAAAAGCTCGATTGTCACGTTTCCCATGGAGGTTTCCATGAGGACCATCGGATTTTTTTCTTCGGTCATTTTTTTGCTCCTTTGGATGATAATGACCTCTTCTACCACAAATTTTTTTCGCCGGAAAATATTTTTCGAAAATTAACCGCGGCCGACTATTGCCATTCATCCCATCCGCGCTATTATATGTGGATCATTGAATCAGAAACGGCGATTGAAGCATCCCGCCAAGGTCAGTACCGCGGCCACCCCTTCGACGTCAGACTTCCTCCTCTCCCATTTGACCATTCCCAGTCACGACAATCCCCGCCGCATCGGAGAGGAAAGCGCTGCCTTTCGCGGTCGCGTTGCGCCCCTCTCCAGCGGATGCTCCTTGCACCAATTGGAGAGCGCACGGTGGAAAACAAGATAAGGAGCCTATTTATGAGGGCTTCGTCCAATGTAATGGAAACCCTGAAACTGGAAAATCAAATGCTGCGCGACAGGATTCTCGAACTGGAAAAATCGGAACGCATGTATATCCAGGCGCGGAAGAATCTGAAAAAGCAGCAGGCAAGACTCTTCTCTCTCTTGAACAGACTCCCCGCCTTTGTGTACCTGCAGGCGCCCGACCATACGATTCGCTTCGCGAACCGCTACTTCCGGAGGCATTTCGGCAACCCCGGAGGCAGGAGATGCTTCCAGATATTCCGTAACGCGGACAGACCCTGCCCCGACTGCCGAACCTTTCGCGTATTCACCACAAAAGGGCCGCAACGATGGGAATGGGAGTGCCCCGTCGACGGTCTCTCCTATGAAGTGCTGGATTACCCGTTCATCGATTTCGACGGAACAATGGTTGTCCTGGAACTGGGCCTGGACATCACCGAGCGGAAACGAATGGAAAATGACCTGCGCGCCCTTCAGGAAGACCTGGAAAGGCGGGTATCAGAACAGACATGGCAGTTGAGGCAGACGGTATCCAGCCTCATGGAAGAGGTGCTGGAGAGGAAAAAGACGGAAGAAGCGCTGCGCAAGAGCGAGGAGCGATACGCACTGGCCGTGGCCGGCGCCAATGACGGCATCTGGGACCGCGATCTGGAAACCGGCGAGACATATTATTCCCCCCGCTGGAAAAGCATGCTGGGTTACGAGGACCATGAAATATCCGAAGATGTGGATGAGTGGAAGTCCAGGATCCACCGGGACGACTATTTCAAGGTTATGGACGCAATCAACGGATACCTGGAAAAGCGCCTTCCCAGTTACGAAGTCCAGTGCCGCCTCCGGGCCAAAGACGGCTCTTACCGCTGGATCCACAGCAGAGGGGCCTGTCTCAGACGCCCCGACGGCAAGGCATACCGGATCGCCGGCTCCCATACCGATGTTACATACAGAAAAATCATGGAAGACGCACTGCGGGAATCGGAAAGGAAATACCGGAAGATCTTCGAAGAATCAAGGGATACCATCTTCCTGTTTGACGCGGATGCAAGGCTCCTTGATGTCAATGCCTCGGCATCAGGCATGTTCGGATATGCCATTGACGAGATATTCTCCCTGGACATCACCAACGATTTGTATCGCTTCGCCGAAGACAGGGAGCGCTTCCTGAGAAACCTTTTCAGCAAAGGCCATGTCAAGAATATGGAAGTGGAAATGAAAAGGGCGGACGGTGAACTGCTCTCAGTCCACCTCTCCGCGTCCGTAATAAGGAATGGGGAAGATGTCATTACCGGCTACATGGGAACCATACACGACCTGACCGAGCACAAAAAGATGCACCAGCAGCTCCTGCAGGCGCAGAAAATGGAATCCATCGGCTTGCTTGCCGGTGGAATTTCCCATGATTTCAACAACATGCTAACTGTGATTACGGGATATGGAGAAACCATTCGCGAAAATGCCGCCAATGATGATATCCTCCTGTCCAATGTCGAACAGATCCTGCATGCGGCCGAACGGGCGCGGGAGCTTACCCACAACCTCCTGGCCGTCAGCCGGAAACAGCTCCTGAACCCGAAGCCCGTTCTGGTAAACGATATAATCAACGGCATGAACAGGCTTATTTCCAGAATAATCGGCGAGGATATCGAACTCACCACGGATCTGACTTCCCGCCCCCTCACGGTCCTCGCCGATCGCGGGCAACTGGAACAGGTCCTCATAAATCTTGCCGCCAATGCCCGCGACGCCATGCCCACGGGAGGGCGTCTGCGGATCACTTCCAGACACATGGGGACGGGAAGGAAGATGAATGGTCTCGTGGAGCTCCAGACCAGGGCGCCACATGCCGTAATCTCGGTATCGGATAACGGGATCGGCATTGAACCGAAGAACCGGCAAAAGATATTCGAGCCGTTCTTCACCACAAAAGAGGTCGGCAAGGGAACCGGCCTGGGGCTTTCCATCAGCTACGGAATCGTGCGTCAGCACAACGGAGCGATAACCGTGGAAAGCGAGCCGGGCAAAGGCGCATCCATCTCCATCTACCTTCCGCTGATCGTAATGGAGGCCGAAAAACCGGCGCCGCGCAAGGAAACCTTTTCCATGACAGGTTCAGAAACCATTCTCGTCGCTGAGGATGAAGAAATCGTCAAGCAGTTTCTCCAGGGCATCCTGAAAAGGGTTGGCTACCGGGTCGTTACGGCCTCCAACGGCGAAGAGGCCATTGCCCTCTTCCACGAAAACAGGGGCGGTATCTCCCTTGTCATCTCCGACGTGGTCATGCCGAAAAAGAACGGCCGGGAGATATACGAAGAGATCCGCGCCCATCGCCAGGACGTGAAATTCCTTTTCATCAGTGGATACACGGCCGACGTCATTCTCCAGAAGGGAATCTTCAGCGACGGAGTCGAGTTTATTACAAAACCATTCTCGAAAAACGATATCCTCCGAAAGGTCAGGGAGGTTCTGGATCGGAGTGACCCCTGACCGGCGCATTCCGGTCCTTGCCCCTTTCACGGTTGCCTCCCCGTTGCGCCTCGTGATATAAGCGTTCTACTTTAGCCGGGAGGATTCCGGGATGGACACAAGATCGGCCCAATCGCGCCTGGATGAGCTTCGCTCCGCCATCGAACACCACAACCGCCTGTATTACCTCGAAGACGCCCCGGAGATCACTGACGCTGAATACGACGCGATCTTCCGGGAACTGCGCCAACTGGAAGAGCGCTTCCCCGATCTGGCGACCGACGACTCCCCCACCCGGCGGGTAGGCGCTTCCCCTCTGGAAAGATTCTCCCGGATATCCCACCGCATCCCCATGCTCTCCCTGGAAAACGCCTTTTCTGAGGGGGAAATCACCGATTTTGATGATCGCGTCAAAAGGTTCCTTGCCCTCCCCCCGGACAGCGTAGTCCAATCCGTGTGCGAACCCAAGATGGACGGCCTGGCGGTCGAGCTTATCTACGAGAATGGAGTCTTTACGGCCGGCGCCACCAGAGGAGACGGGTTTACCGGAGAGGATGTGACCCTGAATCTGAAAACGGTAAAGAGCGTCCCCCTCCGCCTCGACACATCAACACCTCCCGCGCTCCTGGAATTGCGGGGGGAGGTATACCTTTCCCTCAAGGCATTCCGAAAGCTGAATGCGGAGAGGTCCGAGGAGGGAGAACAACCATTTGCCAATCCTCGCAACGCCGCGGCTGGATCCCTGCGGCAGCTGGATTCACGGGTCACCGCCCGGCGGCCCCTCTCCCTTTTCTGTTATGGACCGGGCGCGGTGGAAGGCGCCGAGTTCCATGCGCAGAGCGATTTTCTCGAAACCATCACCACATGGGGGCTGCCGGTCAACCCCCTTCACATGAAGGTCTCCGGCCCGGACGGGGTGCTCGAATACTACCGCCGGATGACGTCAACACGCGACACCCTGGATTACGAGATCGACGGAGTGGTGGTCAAGGTCGACTCCTTTCAGCTGCAAAGGGAACTGGGCGAGAAAAGCCGCTCCCCCAGGTGGGCCATTGCCTTCAAATTCCCGCCCCGCCAGGCATGCACGATAGTCGAGGATATCGTCCCCCAGGTGGGAAGGACCGGAGTGATCACCCCGGTGGCCGACCTGCGCCCCGTGGAGGTCTCCGGGGTAATGGTGTCCCGGGCGACCCTGCACAACTGGGATGAGCTGGAGAAAAAGGACATCCGCATCGGCGACACGGTTCTGGTGGAACGGGCGGGAGACGTAATCCCGGCTGTTGTCAAGACCCTTCCGGAAAAGAGGACCGGAAGCGAACGGCCCGTATCCGCGCCAGGCCGCTGCCCCGAATGCGGTTCCGCTACCATCAGGATTACCGGCGAGGTCGCAGTCCGCTGCCCTGACATTTCCTGCCCGGCCCAGATACGCGAATCCATCATTCATTTCGCATCACGGAAGGCCATGGATATCGACGGCCTGGGAGACAGGTATATCGAGCAGATGCTGCGCCTCGGCCTGGTCAGGGATGTATCCGATCTCTATTATCTGGATCGCTCCCACTTCATGCAATTCCAACGAATGGGAGACAGGCTGGCCGAAAACCTTCTCCATTCCATCGAAACCAGTAAAAGTAGAAATCTTTCGCGCTTCATCCATGCCCTGGGCATACGTCATGTGGGAGAACACACCGCGAAACTCCTGGCGTCCTCATTCGGTTCCATGGAAAACCTGGAAAAGGCAACGGAAGAAGAGCTCCTCTCCATCCGGGAAATAGGGCCCCGGGTTGCCCAGAGCATCCTTTCTTTTTTCGCCAATCCCCGCAACATGAAAACCATCAACCGCATGATCTCCGCCGGGGTGTGCCCCGCTCCGGAGGAAAGGCGCATAGGCGGCAGATTCGCCGGCAAGACTTTCGTCTTCACCGGCGCTCTCACGCGATTCTCGAGAGCGGATGCTAAAGACTTCGTGGAGAAAGAGGGGGGGCATGCCGCGGGTTCCGTCTCACGAAAGACCGACTTCGTGGTCGCGGGCGCAGAGGCAGGCGCCAAGCTTGACAAAGCGCTCGCCCTGGGGATAAAGGTAATCACCGAAGATGAATTCCTCTCGATGCGGGAGGGCGGAACACAATGAAGAAAATACGGACCATGGTAAACATATCCGGCCTTGTGCAGGGCGTTTCTTTCCGATATTTCACCGTCAGGAAGGCCCTTGAGCACAACGTTACGGGCTGGGTCAGAAACCTTCCCAACGGCAATGTCCAGGGATGTTTCGAAGGAAAAGAAGCTGATGTCAAGGCCCTCATTGACTGGTGCCACATCGGGCCCGGACATGCGCGGGTCGAGAATGTCTCCGTGCAACAGAATGAATATACGGGAGAGTTCAGGGATTTCCAGGTCAGATAGGGACTGACGCAACACATTAAGACGCCGCCGGGAGAGGACCATCCGGAGTGAACAAAGGATAACTTCAACCGCCGAATACAGGATGAAAGGAATACTCTAAATGAAAGTCGTAAAAATACTTGCAGCCGCCTCTACACTTACAATTCTCGCAATGGGTCCAAACGCGCACGCAGCCCCGGCGAAAAGCAAACAGCTGGATCACTTTCACCGGTTATATCCGAAAATCAAGGTCGAGGGCTTTTCCAGGACAGACATCGAAGGCCTGTACGAGGTAATGAGTGATGGAAAGGTCGCTTATTTCCATCCAAGGACGGGATATCTCATTCTCGGCAATATCATGACCAGCCAGGGAAGGAATCTCACCCAGGAACGAATCGGCACGGAAATGTACAAATTGATTACCCCCCAGGATCTGAGCAAGGCCATAAAGGTAGGCAAGGGCAAAAACGTGGTAATAGAGGTCACGGATCCCGACTGTCCCTACTGCCGGAAGATGCACGCATTCTGGGAGGGGCGCGAGGACGTGACGCGCTATATCTTTCTCAACCCCCTGGACAT
Organism: uncultured Geobacter sp.; assembly: GCA_964517595.1. Taxonomy (GTDB): domain Bacteria; phylum Desulfobacterota; class Desulfuromonadia; order Geobacterales; family Geobacteraceae; genus RPRC01. Next base: position 17,006 of record CAZFCG010000073.1, read on the forward strand.
GCATCCGGACGCAGTAAAAAAAGCCACCTTCATCCTCGCCTCGGCCGACACAGAAAAGGCTCTCTTCGAAGTCTTCTCGGGACAACTGGACAACGACAGGGAGAAACTGGACAAGAAATATGACGACAAGGGACGTCTGAAGGAGCAGAAGGCCTTCACGGAAAAACTGAGGGTTGACGGAACCCCTTCATACTGGATCAACGGGGTTTTCGTCCCCGGCGCCAACGTTCCGCTCATTGAAAAACTGCTGAAAAAGGGCGCGAAATAATCCCGGATCGGGCAGTCCATTAGTACCTGAAAATGGCAGTCTCACGCAAAGCCGCAAAGAACGCGAAGGAAAATCAAGA
>CAZFCG010000074.1:0-17018 GCA_964517595.1 uncultured Geobacter sp.
CCATTGCGCTAAGAGCAGCAACGAAATACGACAGAGTCGCTCTCTACGGATACCTCCAACTGCCGGTTTTAGGTTTAAAGCGCCCCCGCCCCGCCGACACGCTTCCTTACGGCATTTCCAGCTCAAGATATCCGGGCATTTCGGGAAATGCGTCAACGGGCGAAAGATGAAGGCCTTCCCTGCCGGATGAATACACCATCCTGATGCAATTGGTTTTGCTAGAAAGGGTTGCGGCTTTTGTCGCCTTCCACGGGCCGTTCTGGGGGATTCTGGACGACATGAGGGCTTCAGCGGCGCTGTCCAGTTCCCACTGGATTAAAGGGGTAATGCAAACACTCTTTTCTATTCTGTCAGTTTGAACTGTTTTCCCTTCGGAGTTGACGATCTCGAGTTTATCGCGGGAGGCAAATTCCTCCCCGGAAGGAACAGCCATTGAAAGCTCATATTCCACCCGGTACATGGTATAGGCGCTTTTCCTGAAATCCGGACTCTCCGGGTCTATCTTGACGGTGGTAGCATCGGCCTTCTTCACCAGCGCGGCGGGCGCCAGTGCCGTGAGAAGATTTTTCCCTTTTTCAACCATACCCGATGACGATCCCTGGGAAGAAATCCTGCTGTAGCCGACAAGCGCCCAAACGTCATCTCTCGGTCTCCGTTGCTCCCACAAGGACACCGAAACCGGGGTGACATTAACACTTCGGATTTCAACTCGAACGCCATCCTTCTCCCATTTGTTGTCTATCTTTGGCGATATCTTGATTGTGAGCGGAGAAAAAGTGTCCCGATGGAGATAATCCAGATAGGTTGTCATTCTGACATCCTTGTCCTCTCCGGGAAGAATTATCAGGGATGCCGCCGCGGCTCGCGGGTTCCCGCCCGGCGTTGCGCTCCCGCCTTGCGCCGGCGATGCCGCCGGTTTCGCACCTTTCCCTTCTTTCTTGGAATCACCAATAAAAAATACATTGATAACAAGCGTCGCCACCGCTGCAACCATGAGCAGAGACATCCACGGTCGGGAGATTATCAAGGAAATGACCCGCTTTGCGGCGGACGGCGGCTTTTCTCCTGCTTCCGCCACCTCCGGTACGGCAGGAGTTTCCACATCCGGATTCGTACGGCTTGCCGCGAACTTGGCTACGATGATTCCGCAGACGGGACATTCACCCAGGCCGTTATGGGCGGTTATCAATGGGTCATCTGGAGTCTTTGCCTCATAGCCGCAACCCGGGCATATGGCTACAGTTGTCGCGGGCGCCCCGGCAGGGGCCGAAGCAGAGGGGGGACCGTCCACGGATTCCATCCGGCATACACAGCCGGCGCCCCGCAAGGCGTCATGGTATTTTTTCGCCGTCTCGAAATCAGCTCCCGATTTTATGGTCACGGGGCACTTCGAAAACAGTTTCTCCACCTTCTCGGGCGATGCGTGAAAAATACGCATCACGCGCTCTTTCACCCGGCAAGGATCCCCGCCGGACTCGATTCCCAGCAATACCACCCGGTAGTTTTCACCTTCCATGCAGTTCACCTTCCCGATCTTCAGCGAACAGGGATGGATTTCATTTTCCCTGCCTGCCGCTGATAATCTCCTTCAGCCGAGAAATCTCCGTCTGATACTCCCGCAAAGTGTCCATCAGGTCCGCCGCGACACTCTCCACCTCCATCAGACAGTATTCCTCGTAACTGAGAGGGGTCAACTCTTCCAGTCGATCCAGGAGCATGCTCGCAGGCCTTGATTCGTGACCGTAAACATCGCTCCATAGTTTATAACTGCATTTCTTGCATATGGGAGTCCCCAGTATGTCATTTCTTGTAAAAATGACATTTTTCCGGTCCAAGCAAAGAGGACATACATACCCCTCTTCCATTTTTATCCATCGGCTCATACAGTCACTCCTCCAGGCAAACGGTTCCGGAAGGGAGTCAGCGCAAACAAATCAACCTTGACGCTCTCGCAGATTGTCATTCCCGAGTCGATTCTGATCGGGAATCCAGACTGTAACCTATCGGAATCACGGATGCCCCATAAAGTCATTGGGGCATGACAAACAGAATTTGCGAGATCATTAACACTGGATCACTCTGCTCCCATTCAGCAAGGACCTCTCTCAGCTAAACCGCATGTGTATCAGAACATCAATACTATATCCATCTAATTTTAACTAATTAAGAATGGAAAGACCGGCTTCACCGCAAACAGCATTTCTCCGGCTTCCGGCTCTCAAGGTTCGCAATAAAAATCCATTAAAGAGAATCCCGGAACATCTCCCTTGAAGCGCCCATCAACAAAAGATGCCCTGAACCCGCGAAGCCGGCCGCGAACCGCGCCTGTGAACAACGGAAAAATGTACAATAATTCAACATATACCGGGCGGAACCGCCCATGTCTCCACACATGCTGGGGAAACCCTGTGGATAAGTCTGTTGGAAACCGGGTAACCTGTTATTTTACGGAAAAGAACAGCGAATTGCCCGATATCTTGTCACGCCAGAATATTACGCAAAATCAACACTTTCAACAAGAGATAAACATTTCAACACGTTACAGCGCCGGCGCTGTTAATTGAAAACCCTTATCAGCGGAAGTCCTTTTTCCCTTGGGGATAAATGGACTAATTATTGATAAAATTGTGTTCTATTTTCAGCAGAATAGGTTTTTTTGTTGCGCGTACGACACAGATCCGATTCATCGGAGACACCCGTCCTGACACCTCTGTTACGGGATGTTTCCATTTTTTTGATTCCTCATCATCAAAATCTGAAAAGCGGCTCAAGATTTTCGGAGAATCTCCGATAGAAACTGGGAAGAGTTGTCAAAGGACAAGATAGATACCCTGCCCGATTCACAAATATTTCTCACATAAAAGGAGATTTCCATGGGTTTATTCGGATTTCGCAAGAATCTAAAGACATCAGCCGGCGCCGCCTCTGTCGCCATCCAGAGTACGGTCTCAGGTCTTTCCAGCGAACTGGAAAAGATTAGAATCTCTCCCACCTTTGTAACTGCCTACGTTTCCCCTCATGTAGATATTGATCAAGTGGCGAAGACAATCTCGGCCCGATTCGCCGGAACACCCATGATAATCTGCTCCACTGCGGGAGAGCTGCACGCCGACGGCGGACGCCTGTACTGCCCGACGGGCAGCCGATGGGATCGGGTGGTGGTGCAGTGCTTCGACGCCTCCGTCATTGCCTCCGCGGAGATCGTCGCCGTGCCGCTGGGCTGCGAAGACCTGCGCCGGGGAAGTATCGACACAGGGATAAAGGAGAGGGTTGAACGCATCGGGAAGGCCATAGCGGGCCTTAATGTCAAGACGGAGATCGATTTCCGCGACACCCTTGCATACGTCCTTTTTGACGGCCTTTCCGCCTCCGAATCATTCTTCATGGAAGCCCTGTACGATTCCGGACGGTTCCCCTGCCTGTTTGTCGGCGGTTCCGCGGGCGGGACCTTAGACTTCCGTAACACCTGGCTGCACGACGGCAAAAGAAAGCTGGAAAACCACGCGCTCATCGCCTTTCTCAAGACCGCTCCTGGAGTTCGCTTCGGGGTCCTGAAAAGTCAGAACTTCGAACCGGCCGGGAGCAGCTTCCATGTCCTTTCAGCATCGGTGGAACAACGCTATGTGAACCAGGTAATCGACGCCAACGGCCGCATCAGCTCTCTGGTCGAGGCGCTCTGCAACACGCTGGGTTGCACGCCTTCCAACCTGGAATCGAAACTGGCCGATTTCTCCTTCGCCATTACCGTAGGCAATGAGCTCTTTGTCCGCTCCATCTCTCAACTGAACATCGATGCCGACCGGATACACTTTTACTGCGACATCGCGCCCGGAGAAGAGCTTCACCTGGTGCGACGAACCGGTCTTGTAAGCAATACCGAAAAGGATTTCAGGAAGTTCATGCAGGGTAAACCCGGCGCACCCGTAGCGGGTATACTCAATGACTGCATACTTCGCCGTCTCTGCAACGAACGGGAGCTCTCCAACATGGGCCGGGTAATGACCGGCGGCGCCATGGCGGGCTTTTCAACCTTCGGCGAGATCCTCGGTCTGAACCTGAACCAGACGCTGACCGCCGTCTTCTTTTTCCGCGTGCCCACCGGAGCGACCTTCCAGGACGAGTACGTGGACAACTTCGTGGCGCATTACGGAGAATTCAAGGCGTTCTTCCTGAGAAGACAGATATCCAAATTCAGCGGACTGTCCCGGGTCATCATCCGCCAGATAGGCGACTTCAAGGGGAGACAGTACGAAAGCCGGCTGGACTCTTCAGGCCTGGAGCCCGCCATGGCCACACTTTTCGGCGGCCTGAACGACCTGGGACAGGCCCTCTACGAGGCCGACGCCCAGCGGGATACCCTGGCCGCCCAGCTCGAGACGTGCGCAAATGATCTGTACGGCTCCGTGGACGACCTGGCATCCCACATCGAGCAACAGGTGCAGGCCATCCACCAGCTGGGTGAAAACTTCTCCAGCCTTACCGTTAAAGCCGACAGCTCGGCCTCCAACGCCCGCGAACTGGCCGAGGCCAGCCGCCAGATCCAGAGCGTGGTGGAGATAATTGAACAGATCGCGGACCAGACCAACCTGCTGGCCCTGAACGCCGCCATTGAGGCGGCCCGCGCCGGAGAGAGCGGAAGGGGTTTCGCGGTCGTGGCCGACGAGGTGCGAAATCTGGCGGAGAAATCCCGCACCAGCGCTCTGGAGATCAGCAACAACATATCCCACCTGGCCCGGGAGATCGGTACCGTCGCCAACGAGATAGAATCCCAGTCAGGAGATGTGTCACGGCTCTCCACCCTCCTGGGAGTCATTGAGGAATCCAGCGCCCGCACGGCGGACACCTCGGACCACACGAAAGGTGTCGCGGACACCCTGAAAAACATGACCCGTTTGAGTCATGCCAACTGACGAGTCGCGAAATTCTCGACGGGTGCTGACCGCGCCCGTGAAGGTGGAAATACTTCAGCCCGGAGGCATTGCAAGGAACCCCAAGACCGGTAAAATCCGACTGACGACAGATGATTGACAATGAAATCCCGCTGCGGGTTGTCCGTCGCCGGATATTTCAATGAGCCGTTTATCGGCATTTCAAAGACAGAGGAGGTTTTACTATGAGGAGGGTTCGTTGCATTGCATCAGTGCTGTTGATTCTCGTTATGCCGTTGCTGTACGGCTGCGGCGGAGGATCATCTGACCAGCCGCCGACCGGCAAGACCACGGTTCTGGTGTACATGGTCGGTTCGAATCTGGAGAGCGACGGCAACCTGGGCACGGAGAATATCGAGGAAATGAAGGCCATAGGCTCTTCCGACAAGGTGAAGGTGATACTGACCACTGGAGGCGCCGACAAGGACGGATGGAAGACCGTAAAGAGGCACGAGGTGCTCAAGGGCGACCTCCGTACCCTCGACGACCGGGGCGCGATAAGCATGGGAGACCCCGAGACCCTCAAGGATTTCATCGTCTGGGGCATGAACGCCTATAAGGCCGACAGATATGTTCTGGTGCTTTGGGACCACGGCGGCGGCGCCATCGGAGGATTCGGTTCCGACGAGGTCCACGATGACGACACCCTCACCCTCCCCAAACTGAGGACCGCCCTGGCCGGCGCATACGCCAGGACTGGGAAAAAACTGGAACTGGTCGGTTTCGACGCCTGCCTCATGGCCAACACCGAGACCGCCTTCAACATCAGGGAATACGCCCGCTACCTGGCGGCCTCCGAAGACCTGGAGCCTGGAGAGGGGTGGGACTATACCGCGATACTTCGCTATATGACCGTCAATCCAGGGAAAACCGACGGCGCATCACTGGGCAAGGTCATAGCCGATTCCTTCAAGGAAAAGATCGATTTCAACTACAACGGCAAAGCGGCCATCACCTTTTCCGTAATAAACCTGGAACTGCTCACGTCCACCTTCGACACCGCCCTGAAGGCCTTTTCCGACAAGATAAAGGAAAACCTGTCCAGGGGGCGGGACGGATGGGTTGAAGTGGCGTACGCCCGCTCGCTCTCCTACGATTTCGCCACATCACGAATAGCCAGACGATTCTGCGACATGGTGGACCTGAAGGACATGGCGCTGAACATGAAACCGTACGCCCCGAAGGAAACGGAAAACCTGCTGGCGGCCATGGAAAAGGCGGTTGTCTACAAGGTGCACACCCTGCGGCCCAAGGCATACGGGCTCACCATCTATTTCCCCACCGGTTCTATAAAGAGTGAAACCTACAACAAGAACTACCAGTCCCAGCTGTTTGTAGATTCCTATAAGGCCATGATAGCCAGACATGTGGAGATAGGGACCCAGGACGTCTCCCCTCCGGTCTTCTCCGGAGAAACAAAAGCCGGGAATCGATTCTCCGCTGCAGTGGCCGGGGACGATATCGAAAGCGTCTCCGCGTTTATCTCGAGAACCGACGCCTCGGGCAAAATCCTCATGCTCGGTCTGACTCCGGTCGAGACAGGCGCCGACGATGTGGCGACCATGGAGTGGACCGGCAAGTGGCTCTCCCTGAACGGAGTCACCGTGTCCGCATACGTCGAGGTTCCGGGAGACACCAGTGAAACCCTCAGCATCCCTGTCCTGCTGAACGACGAAGCGGCGCTCCTCATAGTGACCCGCGACAAGGCAACCGGCGCCATGAATATCGACGGGGTCTGGCCCGGCCTGGACATCAAGGACTACATGGCCGCCAGGACGCTGGTTCCCCTGAAGGCGGGGGACCGGATCGCCCCCGGCTTCCAGGTGTATGACGTCGACAACAAGACAATAGATATCGAGTTCGAAGACGCATTCACCCTCGCCTCACCCATAACCCTCGCCGAGACACCGCTGGCCTCCGGGGTGTACTCCGTTGCCTTCTATGCCACGGACCTGGCGTTCAATGACGGCTGGTCGTCCTCGGTCATGTTTACCGCCGGCAAAGCCATATCCACCGGCATGCCGGTGAAAACGGACGCAGCATTCGCAACCGCGGTTTCCCAGATGCTGCATGGCCACAGGATTCCATAGGCGTAATCTTCAAAGACAGAGACCTGCCGGGTTATCAAAACCCGGCAGGTCTCACAAAAGGTCTTGCAGGCAAGCCCTCAGACTTCAATCCCTTCCGCATCAGCCCCGCAGCGTCTCGTCAACCACATCCGCGATCCCGTCCATCAGCCCCTCGTCCTTCACAAGACAGCGCCTCACGCCGCTCTCCAAGGCCCGGCGCGACAGCTGCGCGTCTTCATGGGCCGTAAGGAGGAGCACCGGGAGCGAGGCCTTCCGGCTCAGTATCTCCCGCGTAAGCTGAAGGCCGTCCATCCCGGGCATGCTCATGTCCGTGAGCGCCAGGTCCATCTCCCCTTCCCGGTCCAGCGCCTCCAGCGCCTCACATCCGTTGGACGCCGGAACAACCGCATACCCGGCATCCTCCAGGACGATCGCCAGCATATCCAGAACGAAAGGGTCATCATCCACGATAAGAATTTTCATCCCGGCGCCACTCATTCATGCTCCTCCCCGTCCTCCATATCATTAACAACCACCCTGTTCCGGCCGCCTCGCTTCGCCTCGTAGAGAAGTCGATCCGCCTCCTTGTTCAGCGTCAGGGAATCCGGAGATTCGGGATAGGAAGCGATGCCGCAACTGAAGGTTACGCTGAAGGCGGAGGTGTCCGATTCATGCACAATCCTGGCGAAACTCTCCCGGATATCATCCATTATCTTCCGCGCATTCCGCGCATCCGTGTCCATCAGGATCAGGGCGAATTCCTCGCCTCCGTAACGCCCGATGACATCGGTTCTGCGCAGCCGCTGCTGCAGAAGCCTGGAGAGAATGACAATGACATGGTCACCGGTAAGGTGGCCGTATGTATCGTTTATGGATTTGAAACCGTCGATATCGATCATGACGAAACAGAAACGTCCGCCGAGGCGCCGCGCGCGGAGAACCGCCAGATCAAGCTGCTCCTTGGTCTTGGTGTGATTAAGGAGCCCCGTCAGGCTGTCTTTCTCCATGAAGGAACGGACGATGCGCATCCGCTCCGCGCGGATGGTCACCGATGAAATCAGGTGTTCCGGCTTGATGGGTTTGGTGAGGAAATCGTCCGCCCCGATGCGGAGAGCCCGCAACTGGCGATCCTTTCTGGTCTCCGAGGACAGGTACACGATGGGTATGCTGACGTAGGCTTCCATCTGACGGATTATCTTCGCCAGCTCGTCGCCATGACACCCATCCATATACACATCCATCAGGATCAGTTCGGGATGAAAATCAACCAGGTGCTCGATGATGCGCATCGGGTCGTTCACCACGCGGGTCAGCATGCCGTACTGCTCCAGTGTCAGGGCATAGAAGGCTGAAAGCTCCGGATCATCATCGACAATGAGGATCCGGTAGGGGTCCTGTTCCCAGTCGCCGATGAGATAGTCCAGTTTTTCCACCAGGGAACAGATTTGCAGTGGTTTCACAAGATAGGCGTCGCCCCCCGCGCGCACCGATTTCAGGCGTGAGGTGAAATCATCGAGCTGGGAGATGAAGATTACCGGCACATGCCTCGTTAACTCTTTCCGCAGGGAGGCTACCGCATCTGCTCCGGCCGATTGTCCCTCGGGAAATATAAGGTCCATTATGATCGCCGCAGGCTCTTCAGCCATGACGGATTTTCTGAAATCGGTTATGCGTGAAAAGGCGCGGACGTCGAAACCGAAACAGCCGATCTGCAGAGCAAGTCCCTGAAGCAGGCTTTCATCGTCATCAACGATGTAGATAAGCTTTTGCTCTTTCCGGGTGAACGGCGAATCCGGAACGGACTCTTCGAACCGCCGACCAGCCAGTTCCTCGCACCTGGAAGTGACGCTCGCGGCCAGCAGCTCATCCAGGGCCGCCTCAATCCGTTCCCATCTGCCATCTTCCAGCGTCGCGCCGCCATCCAGTATGCCGCGCACGAGGGTTTCGGCGCCCCTTGCGGCCTCTCCCACCTCGCTGAAACCGAAGGAAGGGGCCGAACCGGCCAGCATATGTAGCATGCCGCACAGGGAAGACAGCTCTTCCCTTTTTGATCTGTCCTCAAGGGCGCGGCTCCAGTGAGTCTCTATCCTGCCGATGGTGTCCGGCAGGGACCTGATATACTTTTCCCGCAACTCCCTCAGCCTCTCTCTTGGAGTCGCCTTGAGGAAGGGGCTGGCGCCCGCGGCGGCCGATAACTCTTTCCTCTTGTCTCTGTCCATATATTCCCTTCATCTTTTCTGATTGAGCCTCTTGCAAAAGTCCAGGAAGATACTTTCTCCATTGATGGGGCCGGGAAGCAGATAATGGCAAGCATTTGATATTTTTATAACTTCCCCCCTCTCCCTGGCCCTCTCCCACCAGGGGAGAGGGAAGTCCTCTGGTTTTGAGCTAAACTCGATTATCAGGCAATGAGATTCTCAATGGTTTCCACTAGGCTCCCCTGATCAAAGGCGCCCTTAACTATGTAGGCGTTCGCTCCTACCATGATACCACGTTTGCGGTCCTCTTCACGCTCCCTGGAGGTAACTATGATGATGGGAGTATGCATGTGCCGCTCGTCCTCCCGCAGCCTTTCCGTAAGGGAGAACCCGTCAAGACGCGGCATCTCGATGTCCGTTACAATGGCGTCGAACACCCTTTCACTGGTCCTTTCCAGGGCCTCCAGCCCATCTCCGGCCACGATCACCTGGTAGCCGTGGGCCTCGAGTATGCTCTTTTCGATCTCCCTGGTGCTGATGGAATCGTCCACGACAAGGACGCACGGCGCCCTCCCCGCCTGAGCCTCGACGGGCACGGGACGCCGCCCTTTGCTCTCCCGCGCCGCGGCACAAAGACGGGGCGCGGAAAGCACGGCCACGACCTTGCCGCGCCCCCTGACCGTCACCCCGGATATGACCCGGATGCCCTTCAGGTGGGAAGGAAGGGGCTTCACCGCTGCGCTTTCCTCATTTATTACCTCATCGATCGACAGGCCCAGTTTCTCCTTGCCGGTGGAGACAATGGCTATAAGCATATCTGCGTCGTCCCCAGCGCCGGCGCGGGGAAGGGAAAGGAGATCGGCCAGATCCTCCACCGGGATAACCTCGTTACGAAGGCGGAAGGCATTTTTGTCCACCACCTTGATTAGCTCGTCACGGGAGATGATGAGAGCCTCCTCCACCGCATCGGCGGGAAAGGCGAACTCCATCCCTCCGGCGGAAACGAACAAGAGGCGGAACAATGCCAGATTCATGGGAAGTTTCAGATGGAACGATGTGCCCGCGCCTTCCCTCGAATTGATCCGGATACTCCCGCGCAGTTCTTCAACGATGCTTTTCCGGACCACATCCAGGCCCACTCCGCGGCCGGACAGATCGGTAACGAATTCGCTTGTGCTGAAACCGGGAAGGAAAATAAACTCCCGCACCTCGTCATCGGACATGGCGTCCAGGGTTTTCCGATCCGCCAGATTCCTGCGCAACGCCCTGGCGCGGATCTTTTCCATGGATATCCCCCTGCCGTCATCCCTGAGAAGGATCATCACACTCCCCCTTTCGAGCCATGCGGACAGATGGAGTGCTCCCTTTTCGACCTTGCCCACCCTGAGTCGCTCCTCTCTGGTTTCAATACCGTGATCCAGGGCGTTACGCAGCATATGGAGCAGGGGATCGCCGATCTTTTCGATGATTATCTTGTCCAGTTCGATATCGCCCCCCTCCACATGGAGCTCCACCTCCTTGCCCAGGGAAACGGCGATATCGCGGACGGCGCGGGGAAAGGCGTCAAAGACGGTTGCCAGAGGGAGTGTGCGAAGGGCCAGGGAAATATCCAGCATGCGGCGTGTCAGCGTATCCCTGGAAAGGAGATCGTGTTTCAGGGATGAATAGGCATCCGCAAGGACCCCGCGCAGCTCATCCAGGCGGGTCGCATCCGATCCACCCGGAGCGGGGGCCAGGCTTTCACAAAGACGGAGCGCGCGCCGAAGACGGGAAAGGGTCCCGGCGGAGCGGTTTTCCGTGGCGGAGACCTCTCCCATCAACCTTATCAGACCGTCGATCTTTTCCGCGGAGACACGGAAGGTGTCATCGTACGCGGCCCTGGCGCGGAGATCCGCGGAGGGTTCTCCGGAAGGGGCATCCGCGGGCGCGTCATCATCCCTCTCCCCGCCGCTTTCCCCACGGGCCACCAGCTCCAGTTGCGCGCACAACTCATCGGCCGGCGCCGGCTGCGGATCTCCCGCGGCAATCCGATCCAGCATGCCTCCTATGGCGTCCACCCCCTTGAAGAGAAGCGACGAAACCAGCGTGTCGCAGGCAATATCGCCGCGCTTCAGAGCGTCCAAGACATCCTCCATGCGGTGGGCAAGGGAGGAGAGTTGCGGAAACTTCATCATGCGGGACGACCCCTTGATGGTGTGGGCCGCCCGGCATATCGCGTCCAGGGTCTCGACTCCGGCAGGATTGGATTCCATGGACACCAGGCCGTTTTCCATGGCGGCGCGGCGCTCCCTTGCCTCCTGGAGAAAGCGTTCGAGGAGTTTCCCGCGATCAATGGCCATTGCTCACCTTCTTCAGCATCTGGAGTTTCCGTCTGCAAAGGGTCTCCATCTCCCGCCGGGAAAAGGAGAATGGCAGGGATGCCAATCCATGCCCCAGAAAATCGCCCTTTTCGAGAATCTTGAGTATCACCCCGTATTCGCGGCGCGCATGTTCCGTATCCCCCATGTCCAGGTGGGTTTCCGCAAGAAAATAATGGGCGGGCCAGCATGAGGGCTGGATATATATGGCCTCCCTGAGGCTGCGGGAGGCCGCATGGTAATTCAGGAGCATCCGTTCGATCAGCCCCAGAAAAAACGAGGCGTCGATACACAGCCTGTCGATTTTTTGCGCTTCGAGGTAAGATGAGCGCGCCTCTTCGAGCCGCTTCAGCCTCATCAGGACGTAACCCTTCAGGGTGTGGGCGGAGAGGTCTCCCGGTGACTCGATTATGGCCTGGTCCAGCATCCTCAGCGACTTTTCGTATTCTCCCGCGTCGGCATGCTCAACGGCTCTTGTAAGGGATGACGGCGCCGGGCGCCCGGAGCTGGCCGGAATGCTCTTCCCTATGCCGGTCAGGGACCGTGGTTCGGAGGAAAAGCGTCGCGGCCGCGGAATCGCTTGCGTCTCGGCGCTGTCCACTGATGCAAAGGACTCGATGGAAAACGGGCCGGCGCCTTGTTCCGTCTTCCCAGGCTGAAGGGCCCGCCTCTCCCCGCGGGGCGGCCGGCGCCTTTCCAGATCTCCGGAAACCGCACCCTTTCGGAACAGAAACGCGCCGTCGCAGGAGAGGAGCTCAAGACCTCCATTGTTGTAAAAAATGGTCTCGGAAGGGCTTGTGAACAGGTAGCCCCCCTCCCTGAGAATCCCGGCCAGCCTCTCGAAAATACGATTGCGCACATCCCTCGAAAAATATATGGAAACGTTCCGGTAGAAGATTACATGGACGCTGGTCAGTTGCGGGGGATATTCCCCGTCCAGGAGGTTTTGAGGGAGAAAGGAAACCGCCCCCCGGAGATGATCCCGCGCGCGCCAGACATCAGGACCGGCCTTTTCAAAATATCTTTCCAGAAGTTTCTCCGGGAACCCCCGGAAAGAACGCCTTCCGAACACCCCTTCCCGTGCCCGGGAAACCGCGCTGGTATCGATATCCACACCGACAACCGAGAACCGGCCCATCATTTCCCGGCCATAACGCTCCAGCAGGGAGATAAGGATCGAATATGCCTCCTCTCCGGTGGAGCACCCCGCGCTGAGGATGACGATCCTGTCCGGCCGCGACGCGTTCGTCAGCAGCTCGGGCACGACCTTCTCCCCAAGCAGGGCAAAATGAACCGGCTCCCGGTAGAAATAGGTTTCGTTGATGGTGAGCTGGTCGATCAGTTCTGTGAATTCATGACGTTCCGTGCTGAGAAGGGAAAGATATTCCCGTGCGGAAGAGATGGAACGGGCATCCATCCTGGCGCGAATCCTTGCCTCCAGCAGCGCGGATTTCTCGTTCTCGAACACCAGGCCGCACATTCTTTCCAGAAGCTGGCGAAACGGGGCGAGATCCATCATCCAGGAATGCTCCGTTCAGGGCAGACAGGCGGCAGGCACAGTCCGCCAAGCCTCTTGACCAGTTCGGCGGCAATCCCGTCCAGGGGAAGAATCGTGGAGACGAAACCTCTCTCGATGGCGGCCCGCGCCATTCCGAAGACAACCGAAGAGTTCTCGTCCTGGGCGATGGTATAACCTCCCGCTTCCCGTATACTGGCAATGCCGCGCACCCCGTCGTTCCCCATGCCGGTCAGAATGACGCCGATGGAGGAGGAACCGTATACCCGGGCCACCGATTCCAGGAGCACGTCGCAGCAAGGACGGTAGATATCCTCGGGTCTCCGCTCTGAAAGACGTATCCGGCCAGCCCGGGTTATGCTCATGTTGCGCTCCGAAGGCGATATATGGACCAGGCCCGGGATCACGGCATCGCCGTCCATGGCAATGCGGACCTCGAGGCGGGAATTGGCGTTGAGCCACTGCACCATCCCTTCGGTGAAGCCTTCGGACATGTGCTGGGCCACCAGAACGGGCGCCCCCAGATCCGCCGGCAGTGAAGAAAGGATCATCGAGAGCGCCCTGGGTCCTCCCGTCGATGAGGCGATAGCCACCACCCCCCGTGAAAGACGGGGCGGGCCGGTTTTACAGTTCCATTGGCCCATGCCTCTGAAATCTTCTCCTTTGTCCGCAGGGGAGAGACAACCTTGACCCCCGCGAGCGCCTTGACTTTCGCCGCCAGAAAGGATGAGGGAGACTCGAGACGAGGTTTCTCAACCACCTCCAGCGCCCCCCTGGCCAGGGCGGAAAAGGCCGTCTCCGCATCCTCCAGGGCGGTAAGCACCAGTATGGGTAGCGGCGACAGCTCCATTATCCGCTCGATGGCCACCAGACCGCTCATCATCGGCATCTGTATATCAATGGTCACCAGGTCCGGCTTCAACTCCAGGACCTTTTTCAATGCCTCAATCCCGTTTTCCGCTTCGCCGATAACGGCAATACCCCTGTCCCGTCGCAGTTGAGAGGTGATAACCCTTCTCGCCACCGGACTGTCGTCCACCACCAGCACCCTGACGGGTTCCTTGCATGAACCGGCGTCCGCCATTACACCACCCCGGCGGTCTGATCCGCCTCATGACCGGAGTGAGTCGCCATCCCTTCCTCCGGACCGGTGAACTTCTTCATCATTCTGCTCAGTTGCACCGCCATGGCCGTGAGGTTTCTGCTGATCTCGCTGGTTTTCTGGATGGAGCCCGAGCTGAAACGGACCCCTTCCTCGATGTCCCGCAGGGCAACCAGCACCTGGCTGCTGGCGGTCTGCTGCTGCTGCGTGGAAAGGGATATCTGGCGGGCCGCGGTGGTAGTGGACTCCGCGCCGGACACGAGATCGCGCAACAGTCCGCTGGTCTGGGTGGAATATTCAAGACCGTCCCTTATTCCCTTGGAGCTCTTTTCGGATGCGACAACCAGGCGGTTCACGGCGTCCAGTATCTCGGCAATCCTCCCCTCAATCTCGTCGGTGGATTCGAAGACGCTGTCCGCGAGACGTCTTATCTCCTGGGCGACGACCCCGAAACGCCTTCCCGCGTCGCCCGCGCTGGCGGCCTCCAGCGCCGCGTTGAAGGCAATCAGCTTGGTCTGGTTGGCGATGGTATTGATAATCCCCATGATCTTGGTAATTTCCTTGGACTTTTTTCCCAGTTCCAGTATTTCACGGATACCGGCTTCGTTGTCGTCGCAGATCTCTCCCATCTTCTCGGTGAGGGTTTCCACCTGGGCGGCGCCGTCACGGGTGTCGCGCAGGGTGGTGTCCGCGATGTCCACAACTCCCTGGCTGTGGCGCGCAATCTCGCTGGCGGTGGAGGTAAACTCTTCCATGGTGGAAGATATCTCCGAAACGGAGCTGGACAACTGGGAGGTGAAGCTCGCCTGGTGATGGACGGCGCTGGAGATGGTTCCCGCGAAAGAATTTATCTCTCTTGTTGCATCGGCCACCCCATTGGTTATCTGGCGCATCTTTTCCAGCAGGGCGTTGAACTCCCCAGCCACCATCCCTATCTCATCGCCGGAATCGTCATTGAGTCGAACACCCAGGTCGGTTACGCCGGTCTCGTTGTCGGAGATGCCGTGCAACCGTCGCACCATTTCCTTCAGGGGTGACAGAAGTTTCCCCACCAGCAGGATCGAAACAAGACCGAACAACCCGCCCACCAGCAGGGCGACGACAATCCCCCCCTTCTTCAAACGCTCGTATCCCTCGTAATACTCCCCTTTTTTCACACCCACGTACAAGGCGCCTATGACCTCTCCCGCCTCGTTTCTGATGGGATCATAGGCAGTAAAGTAAGGAATCCCGAAAATCACCGCATCACCCCGATACGGTTTTCCCTCCCGGAAAAGCGCATCCCGTGGAGGGCCTTCCAGGACCGTGCCCACGGCCCGGACGCCTTCCGGCGTAATCATGTTCGTGGAGACCCGCTTCTCTCCCATGAAAATGGTCGCGGCGCCGCCAAAGAGTTCCTTTACCTTGTCGGGCAGCTCGTAGTTTCCGTTTATGAGGTAATCACCGGCAAAGAGCTTGCCGTCCCTGACGCTGAAGGTTCCTCCCTTGCCCTTGAGGAGTGTCCAGAAGGTCCGGAGATGGGATTCCTGAACCGCCCTGGCCCGCTCGACGGCGTCGCCGTGAATATGGGCCAGAGAAACGATCGTTGTTATGGCGACCGCCGAGGTTACAAGAACGATGTTAAGGAGGGTGAACTTGGTCCGTATCTTCATGCAATGTCTCCTTGCGTATGCCACAGGTTTCTTTCCGTCGCCAGACGCCGCGGGTCCAGGGCCAGCAGAATTCCCCGTTTACCCGGAAGCGCCGCCCATATTCCGCGCCGCAAGGCGAAAGGCGCCACCAGAGGGGGAAGGGGCTGAAGGAGACGCGTATCAGCGCAAATGATGTCTTCCGGCGCTTCGATAATCAACCGGCACACATCCTTTCCCCGGCTAATGGTACAGACCTCCGGAAAACGGAATGGGGGCGAGCATCCAAGGCCGATTGCCTGATGAAAAGGGACGGCATGGCGCGGGGGATCGCCGGGATCAAAGGGATCGAGGGAATCGATCTGGTCAGCGTCCGCTCCAAAGAGCAGAGGACCCGCGCAAAAGACCAGCAGGCGCGGATATGAACCTTCGTTCAAGCTGTCTTCCATTTCGTTGGCCATATTCTCAGGGCGCCGCCGCCAAGAGGAAGATCCTGTCCGTATCCAGCAAGAGGACATTTCCGCCGCACATGTCAATGCGACCGGCAACAAACTCTCCCGCTCCGCCGCCCAGGGTGGAAGGAGGGGGAAATATGGCGCTCATCGGCACGTCGGCCACGTCTTCAACGGAGTCAATCAAGACCCCGGAACGGATGGAACCGCCTCGCGCAAGGAGTATCTGTCCCTCTCCTTCCGAAAGGCCCGGAAGCCCCAGTATCGAGCGCAGGTCAAGAACCGATTCGATTTCACCGCGCACGGTAATGAGGCCCGGAATGCATGGGGGCGTACCGGGAATCGGACTGATCTCCATAGCGGGAAGGATCTCCATGACATTCTTTCCCGGAAAAGCATAAAACTCACCGGCAACACGGAAGATAACCATCTTCGCCATGGGCTCGTCCACGTCCCGGACCTTCTCTCTTTCCCTGAAGAGCCTTATCTCGTTCAGTATCCTCTCGCTCTTCGGGGTTTCCCGTTCGGACTCCATGCCAATCTCCCCTGAACCTCTCCTTGAAGCCTTCCGGCAAATGAATGAGACCGGCAGGTTCCAGTCCCCTGAATAGTCTATCGGATGAAAAATGAAAAACTTGAACCTAGATTCCGCAGTCCCAAGACGCTGCCTTCAATCCAGCATCAGCAGCGCCTCTTTCAACTCGACAGGCGTATACGGCTTGGGATTAACTCACCCCGAGGGTTTCGGACACCATCGGCTGTTGACGC
>CAZFCG010000075.1:0-16833 GCA_964517595.1 uncultured Geobacter sp.
AAAACTTCAACTTCAAAACACCGTCCGTAGATTTGGCAACCAAACATGAAGCAGAAATTGAGACGGATTACGAAGTGTATGAGTATCCCGGTCCGTACGGAGAAACGGCTAAAGGGGATACCATGTCGCAAATTCGCCTTGAAGAAATACAGGCGCTGGCAAAGCGGGGATACGGCAACAGCAACTGTCCGCGCCTCCAGCCGGGCGCCACGTTCACCCTTACGGACCACCCGCATGCTGATTTCAATGCTGAATATTTTGTTTACGCGGCTACGCATGAAGGCGAACAACCGCAGATTCTACAGGAACATGGTTCGGGAGGAAGCGCCGACTATTCCAACAGCTTTTCGGTAATTCCGGCTAACATAACCTATCGACCTGAGCGTATATCACCTAAACCCTTTGTCCCCGGCCTCCTGTCCGCCATCGTCACCGGTCCAAAAGGAGAAGAGATCTGGCCGGATCAGTACGGCCGAGTCAATGTCCAGTTCCATTTCGACCGTGAAGGCAAGATGGACGAAAAAAGCTCATGCTGGCTCCGCGTGGTGCAGTTCTGGAACGGCCCGACCTGGGGAAGCCAGTTTATTCCCCGGATAGGCGACGAAGTGCTGGTTTCCTTTATCAATGGCGACATGGACTACCCTGTTGTCATCGGCAGTGCCGTTAATGCCGCAAAGCTTCCCAACTACAATCTCCCCGCAAACAAGACCCAGAGCGGCATCAGGACGAGAAGCTCGCCGGGCGGCAATCCGGATAATTACAATGAACTCCGGTTTGAAGACAAAAAAGGCTCCGAGGAGGTGTTCCTTCAGGGTGAAAAAGACTGGAATATCCTTATCAAAAACGACAAGGGGCAGTATGTCGGTCATGATGAGACGCTCAATGTCCGCAACAACAGGACCAAGACGGTCGGGGTGGATCAGTCATTGACCGTAGGCTCCAATGATACCGAAACCATAGGCGCCAACAAGACCGAGACCATCGGCGCCAATAAGACCGAAACCGTGAGCGTCAACAAGATGGAAACAATCGGCGCGGCCAAGGAATTATCCGTCGGCGGCCTTTATCAGGTCACTGTCGGTGGAATAATAAACGAAACAGTCGCCTGCGCGAAGACCGAGGAGGTGGGTTTGGCCAAGGCGGTATTTGTCGGAACAACCATGATGGAAAACGTGGTGGGCGACAGGACGACGAACATCGGCGCTAATCTCACGGAGACCATAGACGGAAAATACTCCTCAAAAGCGAATGAATACATCATAGAAGCAACGAAGATCACTTTCAAATCCGGCTCTTCGACAATTGTCATGGACGGCAGCAGCATCACCCTCAAGGCAAGCAAAATCTTCAGCAACTGAGTGTGAAACGGTTCTTGAGGGCGGTTCGGAAGTAATCAATGTACGAAGAATCTCCGGAGAATTGACGTGAAAAAGGAACGAACGAAAACCATCGGGTTTGTGGAAAATACCGTTCCCATTGAGGGGATGCGATTGGGCAGGATTATCCGTATCAATGAAAGTGGGGATTTCCTTGTAGATTTCACCGGTGACGGCACTACGCCCGTTGTCGCCAGAACCACGACCTCGGCGAGGGCGGAAACCCTCCGCAGAGGAAACCCGGAAGGCCGGGAGGTCCTGCTCATCTTTGAGAATAGCGATCCGAGACGTCCCATCATCATTGATACCATGTATTCGCTGATTGAGGAGATTACGGAACCGGCGATCACTGCTCTTGAAGCGGATGAACCGCACGAGGTGACCATCGATGGGAAGCAGATTTCACTGGAAGCCGAGAACGAAATTGTTCTGAAGTGCGGAAAGGCGAGCATCACCCTCACCAAGGCAGGGAAAGTCCTTATCAAGGGTGACTATGTTCTCAGCCATTCCTCGGGAGAGAACAGGATCCGGGGCGGCTCGGTGTCGATCAACTAGGAATGGAGAATGCTCTTGGTTACTCAAGGAATAATCGCCCAGTTTGCTGAAGAAGCGGCATTCCTCCGCCATCTCCGAACCAGGGCCGTCGGCGCGCCTCATTTTTCGCTCGATGACCTGGTGAAACTCGACGAACGGATAGAGGCCCACATCGACGGACTGCGCGTTGCAGGTGATGCCGGATGGGAGATGTGCCTGAATAGCCTCGGCGGCGAAGCCCCCGAAGACTGTTTTGCTCCTTCCGTGCTCGCCGTAGAAAGCGGCAATGCAGGTCGCTTTCATGCTGTCCTTGATGCAATCGCCGGGGACCCTGTCAAAGGTCGCGCCCTTATCTCCGCACTTGGCTGGCTGCCCCCGGCACAGACCGAACCACATATCAATAACCTTCTCAGCTCCGAATCACCATTCCAACGGTACCTCGGTATAGCGGCAAGCGCCATCCATCGCCGCGATCCGGGACATCTCCTCGGTAAAACCGTTGACGATGGATACCCGATACTGAGGGCTCGCAGCCTGCGGGCATACGGAGAGTTGGGAAGGAGTCGCGAACTGGATTCTTGCATCCTGCGAGGGGCCTTTGCGGACGATGACGATGAGATACGCTTTTCCGCGGCATGGTCCGCGACCCTTGCCGGTAATAAGGAAGCAGTCGAGGTCCTGAAAAGCTTTGTCCTGCCGAAGTCACCCTGTAAGGAAAAAGCCCTGAACACAGCTTTGCGGCGAATGGAACGGGCAGCAGCCCTCACCTGGCAGAGACATCTCGCAGATTCTCCTGACACTCTCCGGCTTGCGATCATCAGTGCGGGCATAATAGGCGACCCCGTCCTGGTTCCGTGGCTTATTGAACAGATGAACACCCCGACGCTGGCACGCATTGCCGGTGAAGCATTCACCATGATCACCGGTATCGATCTGGAGTCGGAAGAAATGAAAGGAGTGCGGCCGGAAGGCTTCGATGCCGGGCCTACGGATGATCCGGGTAATGACAATGTCGCCATGGACCCCGACGATGACCTTCCCTGGCCCAAAGCGGAGGCCGTACTGCACTGGTGGGGCAGGAACAAGGAGGCGTTCCCGAACGGTATCCGCAATCTCCTGGGTAAGCCTATCACGGTGGTCAATCTTCTGAACATCCTTCGGAACGGACGACAGCGGCAACGGGCAGCGGCCGCGCTGGAGTTGGCGATACAGGAGCCGGAACAGCCGCTCTTTGAGGTGCGGGCGCCGGGATTACGGCAGATGGAAGTGATAAGGATGAGAGATGAAGGATGATGCCAAAGCATCTCGCGATGCTCGAATCAAGTTGTTCAACAAGGTGGAGCATACATGAAGGAATTGGCGATCACTTCTGTTAACGCCATAACCGCCGTAGGCCATGACGCCGCCATGACAGCGGCCGCCGTACGGGCGGGGATCTCCCGTTTTTCCGAGTACGACGACTATCCTGACGCTGAAGGGAACCCCGTAACCGTGGCGCGAATCAGGGGGATTGAGGAAGGGCGGGATACATGCGCCCGCATGGCAGGTAGCGCCGTGCTTTGTCTTGATACTCTGCTCACCGGATATTTCCGGGATGGTACGCAACGGCCTTCGCAGATCCGGCGCTTCCTGGGTACGTCCATGGAAGAGAGACCAGGTCCGCGCTATGAAGAGAGCTGCATGTGGTCGCTGCCCGGGGTCATGGAAAAATGGGCTGCCAAGCCTTCCGTAGAGACCTTCCCTCTTGGTAACGCTTCCGTTCCGTATTCCATTGCCGAGGCGGGAATGCTGATCGGAAGTGATCCCCGTGCACTGTGCATCGTCGGTGGAATCGACTCGTTATTGAGAGACTCAACCCTGAACTGGTTCGAACAGGACGCTCGCCTCAAGTCCGTAAGCTATGGCCGCCATCAGGGACTCATCGCCGGGGAGGCGGCCTGTTTCATGATTATTGAAGACCCGGAGCGGGCCCGGCAGGCGAACAGACCGATCCTTGCGCGTATCACCGGTCTTGGGCTGGCCGAAGAACCCGAGCCGCGCGCATACAATGCATCCAGCCGGGGCACGGGGCTGGCCGAGGCATGCCGGGCCGCGTTGGCCGGGACTTCAGGCGAAGATGTCCGCGCCGTTTTTGGAGACCTTAATGGCGAGAACTCCCGCGCGGTGGAATGGAGTATGGCTGAAACAAACTGCTTCGGGAACCGTGGAACAGGGAGGAAGCTCTGGAAGCCGACCAATTGCTATGGCGATATCGGCGCGGCCTCCGGTGCGGTGATGACGTCGATCGCGGCGCAGGGGTTCGTCCGCGGATGGCTGCAAGGACCTGTCCTGCTGTTCTGTTCGGACGATCACGGGGCATGCGGGGCTTTGGTTCTGGAGAAAGAATAGAAAAGGAGACTCGACACCATGGGAAAATCAACGGTTTTTGCAAACAGTCAGGGGATTTCAAATACCGGCAGCGGCGGCGTCACCGTGAGCGGTCCGGATGTTTGCCTGACGCCCGTGGGAGATGCGCTCGTGCCGGTGCCCTATACCAATATCGCCAGATCCGCCACGCTCACGGACGGCTCAAAAAGCGTGAAGGTCGACGGTTGCATGGGAGCGATCGATGGATGCTGCTATCGAACGAGCACCGGGGATCAGCCCGGCACCGGCAGGGGAGTTGCCTCCGGAACGGTGGGAGACAAGGCCGAATTCATCAACAGTTCCCATGATGTCAAGATCGAGGGGAGGGGAGCCTGCCGCAATTCCGATCCCATGACGCAGAACAGCAGGAATGCCCTAGGAGTCAACCGTGATTCCGCTTCGCCTCCCATCGCCAAGCCGCTGGATGTGGCCCAACCGGAGCCCACGACCTTCCGTTTCAGGGTGGTGGAGCACCTTTCGTGGGATAACTACGATGAAGATGGCAAGCGTTTCGTTTTCGGCCACAAGGAGAACAAACCGCTTGCCGGGATGAAGTTCAAAATAAAAATGCCGGACGGCGGCATTATCGAAAAGACCACCGATGAGGACGGCGTGATCGAACTCCCTGAACAGGACCCCTGCAGTAAGTATGAGGTCATCTTCGAGCCCGAGAGCGCCCGGATGAACAATGTCTATTATCTCTTTTACAATGCATGCCGCCCACTGGAAAAGTTCCTGTGAATAAAGGAGAGTTTCGCATCTTACCTAAATATAAAGGACCATTGCATGGCTGATAATGACTCAATAGGGACAAAACAAAAAGTGGAGCAAAACGATCCAGATGGCCAGGTTTTGAAGTCCCGAAAGACTGATCTGTTGTGCGGGGGAATGCACCAGATCAGCATCTTCCGGCCATCGGTAATCATCGATTCCCACATGCATATCCAGAGCGGCAACTGCGCGCCGCTGCCTTTTTTGTGGGAGCGGCTTTCGGTACTTAAATACCTGAAGCCTTCCCGATGGTTCATCGAGGGAGCGGGTGAATATGGCGGGGCCTTCTTGGATTACATACTCCTGAAGCCGCTTGTCGGCCTCGGTAAAAGAGCAATAGGTGCACAACCTGACGAAAACGGCAATTACTACCGCAGAAGCAGCTTCAGACAAGCTGTCCCCATTTCGGAGAATCCGACTCTCGAAATCGGAAAGAGTTTCATCACAAAAAAGTTGGACCCGGTAAATGAAGCGTTCAAACGGGACGAACATTACAAGGACCTATCTAATTTGATGTTTTTCTGTGTGGTAATGACTATGGATATGGAATACGCCCATTTAGACGGATATTACGGTATCAAGGTTTACAACGCCATCTATGCCGACGCGGATACGACGAAAGATCCCATTCATTACTGGTATCCGGCTCATGGCGTCTGGAAGCGGAGGGCGGACTGTTATGAACGGCTTGACATCGGTAAGGGGGAAGGCGCCAAGATAACTAATGACGTTAAAGAGAAGTTTACTGAGGAAGAGCTGAAAAGGATCAAAGAAAATGGGATTGTCGGCCTTTATCACGACATTCATACGGACAATGTCAAAGAAATGAGCATTGTTGCAGCGCCTTGCCTTACTGACGATGAAGAAACGAAACTCTACGAACAATGGACCAAGCAGTTGAAGTACACGGAACTACTGGTTCTTTCCAATCCACTGAAGCTCCTTCCCATGTTCCACTATGACCCCCGGCGCTGGCAACTCAAGGGCAACCAGGAGGTATACAATCATGTTGGCAGCGACGGGCTGTATCTCGGATACAAGATATACACTGCACAAGGCTACCGGCCGTGGGACATAAGAAGGCTTCCAATATTGAAGGATTTCTATGTCAATTGCTGTGAAAACCAGACCCCCATCATGAATCACTGCACGCCAGACGGAGCCTACACATTTGACCGGGACGAGTATTTCGGGTTCGAGCATCCGAACGACAACGCGGAGGACCTGGAACAGAAATACGCCAACGGCAGGAAAGAGCAGGTACGGGAGGTCGGTTTCCATCCATTCGTGAAAATGGATACAACTCATTTCAACAAGCTTGGTTATTTCAATGAGCAGTTTGTCTCTCCTGACGCCTGGCGGCAGGTATTGGATAGTACAGTCGATGGGACTCCGCTGAATACCCTGCGCCTCTGTTTCGCCCATTTCGGCGGCAATTCCAATCTTGGCAAAGAATGGGGTAGACAGATCATTGAGATGATACAGAATTATCCGAACGTGTATGCCGATATCTCATCATCCTTTGCGGACAAGAAGTTCCAAGAGTATTTCCTTGGAATACTGAGAAAAGAGGAGAAGGAAGCGAAACAGGTGCAGAGCGCTACGGAAAAGAATGGAAAAGCCAAAAAAACCTGGCTCAGGGACCGCATCCTGTTCGGCACCGACTGGTACCTGACGCTGCTGGGCGGAGTTGATTATGTCGAATATTGCCAGAAGGCCAAGAAGGCTATAGATGATGTAGACAGCAGTCTTTGGTTCAGGTTTACGCAGTACAATCCAAGCGTTTTCTACCGGATCCATGAAGAGATAGAAAGGATTGCTGGAAACATTGTCAAGAGAAGGTTGTCGGATGAAGTAAGTAAAATACTAGAAAAGCTCGACAGGGAAGAAATTGATGAAATTTATAAAGAAGCTGCTTATATCAAACAAGCAACCATACCCTACTTAAACTATAAGGAGTGGCCATGAAACGCACGATGGGAAGATGGTGTTTTCGCAACTGCATCTGGTTTACTTTTTTTATATTCGTCATATTAACATCCCTATACTCAATAAGCTGCTACGGAGGAACAAAAATGGGGGCGCTTTACGATATCAACGACGCAACCACCCTTAGACCTGAGATGTATGACATAGGAACCAATTCCCTGATTTCTCTATTCCCTGTACCGCAGGACAACTCGATTGGCACCAATGACCTGAACAATGCCATTACAATCATGTCATTTCAAAAAGGTAGGATAAACAAAGATCAGTATTTCAAAAATGCATTTCGACAGGTTGGTGGAAGTGGAACATTTATTCCTGTAATTGCGCCGGACACTATCGGGTTTGGTCAGGTAAGGCGGTTCGTTTTCTATAACTTCAGAACTAAACGACATGAAAGTCATAGTATCGTTGTGTCCCTTGACAAAACGATTGAAAAGATTGCCATAACCGATGTCCGATTGCGTCACTTTATTTTTGAGATCGAAGCCCATAACCCGAAGTCCGAGGATCCATGGGATTACACAAATTATCTGATGCTTATGGATCTCGGTGGGAAAGAACCAAGGCTGATTAAAGAAATGAATATCGGTAAAGTGACTACTTGGACGTCGGCACTAGATAGAATTTTTTTGTATAACCTGAAAAAAGATCAACTGGATGTTCTGACTACATATTTTGAACCGTCACATCATCCGTTAGGGGATGTAATCAAAGCTAATAAAGGAAAGATAGATTTCACCCGGATGTACCCTCATCCATATCTGCCCTGTGCAATTCTATCCGGTGGAGAAACGGGGGCTTTTTGTTTAAATTGGGGGACAAACAAAGATAAATCAGCTCATCCCCTTTTTAGTCGTGCGAAACAATTTTCATTCTCTCCAGATGGCAAGTGGGTAACTTTTAGAAAAAAAATCGCCCTCAATACGGAGAAAACCTACCTCATGCCCGTATCCGAGAAATATCCTCACTACTTGGGCACACCTATCCTGTTGTTCAATAAATATTTTGATGAAAAGAACTGCGGTTGGACCACCAATCCCATAAGTTTTGTTGGCTCATACGGAGAAATTTACCGCTGGGACCTGGAGAATCAGGATTTCCCTGAAAAGGGCAAAATGTCTTTCCACGACTACATCGTGCAGGAAGACCTGAAAAAGCTGAAGAAGGAAAAAAAGCAGAAGTTGGGTGAAAATCATAAGTAGCAGCATGATACTTTCCCCTGCAACGATAGTTGCTTGCCAAGAACAAAGAATGAGGAAAAAATCCAATCAAACAGGAGACCATGTATGAAACCAAAGAATTCACTAGCATTTACTAAATTCATGAGCATTATGACATTGATGCTGCTGTTTCTAGTTGTTTTTTTATATGGGTGCTGCGGTAGAGCACTTTGTCCTTTGTACTCTAACTAACCAAATATATGTTTCATGGGTTGGATGTTGGATGTGTTTAACATAAACAGACCTCCATTCATCACCCATTCTCTTCAATTCTGATATATAGCTGACAGATCTTCTTAAGGATAATGGATGAATGAGACATATAAAGGAATATTCATTATGAATGATACTACTTTCAATATCTTTCTCTATTCAAAGGTATTTCTGCTTTTGGCTTCTCTTATTTTCGCAGGATGTGCAAGTATCGGGTTGTCAACATGGAACGAGGAATTTGAAGAAAGCCACCAGCGTACCATTGAGTTTGCCCCATTATCTGTGCCCGCCGATTATCTGGGCAAGATTGAAGGTGCATATGTGTACAAGGCTCTGGATAGCAAGAAGCAGACAGTAGTTTTTCGTCTTCCTGCAAAAAACGACGAGGATGTGAAAATTTACCTGGATGACCCTGTTGCGTCGACTCTTCCAGGAAAGACGGCAATGTTTCACTTTAATGGCAGAGACAAGACAGAGGACGGCGAGTCGGATTTCCCGCAAGATATCCACGTCTTCACTTCAGACATGATGACCCGTTTCAGATATTCATGTAAGGAAGGCACGTTTGACAACGAGATAGACAAATCAATAGGTTTGGGAATCAAGTGCGATCATGATGAGAAAAATTGTCACGGGTTATCATCTTCCGACTCTTTCAAACTGGGCATGAGAAAGGCAGGTTATATTATCGCAGTCCCCCTGGATGTCGCTTGTCTGCCGATTACCTTACCGTTGGGGATTATTTTTTTATCCACGTATTGCGGCCCTTTCGGATGCCCTTGATCAGTTCCACGAACGCACCCCATCAAAGAAAAATGAGATTACAGCAATAGCTAAGAGTTCTGAATCACTGAAAATGACTGTGTAACAGGAGCAGACGTGAAAAACGCAGGACTGATATCTCTGTTGTCTATACCCGTTGCCGTGATTGTCTGCGTCGTACTTTCGTGTTTCATGGACACATCGGGCTTTGCCGCAATAGGCGCGGGAGTACTATTTGCGGTGCTCGTTTTTGTTGCCGGTATGCTTTCACTCTATTTCGGGATATGCGCAATCAGGTCGCGTAAAGATCGTAACCAAGGGACTGTCGGCGTTATCTTTGGTCTCTTAGTCGTTGGCGCTGCTATCAGTATTGTCCTGTATTGCTACATCGATTCATATATTGAAGACAAACATATTGCCGCCGCACGTGCAGCGGAAGAAAAAGCTGAAAAGGCCGCCTATGATGCATCGCCTGATATTGAATCCAGTGACATAACAACCCTCCTGGAAAGTCCGCTCCTCAACGTGAAGATTGATGATATCGCTACACTGCCAGGCAAAAAAATCTTGGTCTATAGCCGCATAAGCGGGGGGAGAAGTGGCTCGAAACTCTCGGTGTTTTCGATGGACGGAACTCCAGATGCCACCTTCATCCGTCAAAAGGCTGAGTGTGGGAAGATTTCGGGAGACGGATTGCTGACAGCTCCCAACGGGAATATTCTTCTGGCCGCTGACTGCATGCATTACAATTATGACTCCGAAAGTCGCTGGACTAATGACGATCCTGCAATCTTACGGAACCGATATGGCAAGTGCATCGGTAGAATTGAAGATTCAGGCGATGTCGAGACGGTTCGATTTGGCAGAGACTCAAAGCTTTATGGACTCGAATGGGAGCAGACCGGCGATGGCGAGATAAATCGTTTTCGTATTAATCTTGTGGAGATTCCATTCGATGGCCGAAAAATTATCCGCAAAACGTCACTGGCGCAGTCTGTATCAAGTCGGATGCAGATTGATGATTATGCACATAAGATTAACCTGAAGTCTCTATTTTTCTGGCCGAACGGCGATATCGGCCTGATAACCTACAGCTCCCAGGTTCTCCGTATCGACTCTTCAGGAAAGCGCCTTTTGTCATCTTTTAAGACATGTCCAGTCAGTTTCCGGGGCCCGAATCGCTTCATAGGCTTTCTCTCCGACAGTTCACTGATACTGTCATGCAGAGATGATCCCGGGAATATCTCTCAGTACCGGAACGGGAAGAGAGTGGCTTCATTTTCCAAGACAATGGATAAGCTTCGAGAGCGGATGGATATCCAGGCCGCAACCGTAGTAAGCACCGGTGACCTTGTAATAGCCGGCAGTCCAAGTGATAAGAAAAAAATCATACAGTTCGTGATTATTGATTCCGCTGGAAACGTGAGAAAAGGCTTTTCGCTTGGCAACTACAAATAGAGAGATGCTGTTTCTTGACCATTCGCGTTCTCCATGACCACATCGAGACACGCGCCCCTTTCAACAACTGTTAACAATGAAAAGGAGAACACCGATGTTCAGACATGTCATGAAAGTGAAACTGCTTTTGGTGGTGATGACGGCAACTCTGGCTCTAGCTTTACCGTCGTCCGCGGCGGAAAATATCTGGGGCCACTATGAAAACACGATCTCCGGAGACAGGGTTTCCATTTCCATCCGCCCCAGCGGCGGCGATGAAAACAGCCGCAAGGCGGTAATCATCTTCGAACTGCTGGAGAATGACGGCAAAGATCTGGAAATCGACGGCGCGGGAAGCGTCAAGGGCCATACGGCGACGCTGTACGACAATCATTATCGGCTTACCGTGACCGTCAGGGGAAGCAAGGCTGATTTCCTGCTCGAGGAATCGTGCGGCGGCCACCGTTTTTATGAAGGATACGGCTATTACCGCGAAAAGTGCTATCTCGGTTCGTTCAGGTCTTTGGCAAAACTCACCAAAGGATTGAAAAAGATATAAGGAGCCATCGGAAATGAAAGGTGTTTCATCTATTTTAATGACAGCGGGAACCATCCTCGCAATTTCGTTCTCGCTCGTCGCGGTGTCCAGGGCGGAAGACTGCGACCGTTATTTCAACCAGATCACGGGTTGGATCGAGCAGACTCGAGACAGCAGTGGTAAGTGTTACATGGAAAACGCGCCGGATGACGGCGAGTATCCTGCCCATTCAATCCCGTACAAGCTTCGCAACGGCAGGGAACTCTGCCCCAGGCATCGTTACCAGATGGACTGGGAATTTCTCTGGAAAAACGGCAAACGCGTTTCGGGCGTCTACTATCTCGGTTCGAAGGCTCGA
Organism: uncultured Geobacter sp.; assembly: GCA_964517595.1. Classification (GTDB taxonomy): domain Bacteria; phylum Desulfobacterota; class Desulfuromonadia; order Geobacterales; family Geobacteraceae; genus RPRC01. Next base: position 11,605 of record CAZFCG010000075.1, read on the forward strand.
ATGACCCTGTCTTTCAAGGAATCGTTCATCCCCGACGGGCCGGTGCGTATATTCCACGGTGAGAAACTTTTCTGCGAGGCCCCGGTGAACAATAAGGGTAAAGCTGACGGTATCGTCAAGGAGTATTCCCCTGAGGGCAAGCTGCTTCACGCTTTTCGCATGACAGGAGGCAAACGGAATGGGGGTTTTGTCAAGCATGACAAACAAGGCGAACTCGATTCGTTTGCCTGCGAGGACAAGCCGGTATTTGACGGCGATGCAGAGCGATGCGGTTTCAAGGGCAGATCTGCCGTGGTCAAACTTCCGGAGGGCAGGACGCTCACCCACCTCAAGGGAAAGCTGATCTCCGAGGAAATTGTCGGACGCGACGGGAAACGAACGATCAAAGAATTCTCATACTCGGGGACAGGTTTGGAAGTGGAGAAGGTGGCGGAGTATTACAAAAACGGCAAGCTCCACCAGAGTTTCTCCAGGAAAGACGGGAAACTTGACGGCGAATTCAGGGAATTCTACGACGACGGCACGCCGTCGGAGAAGGGTGTCGCCGAAATGGGCAGGATCGTCGAGCTCAGCCGGTATTTCAAAAACGGCGCGTTAAAGCTTGAGGCCCGTCTCGGCAAAAACGGGGAGCTGTGCGAGGCAAGGATTTTCAACTCTGACGGAAAGCCTGATGTGGAAGGCGTCTTCAAGGCCAGACGAGGGTCCGTGGCCTGGGAAATCCCCCATGGAAAGGTGCGTGATTACGACCATAAAGGCTCGCTGGCAGAAGAAGGCGAGTATGCAATCGGTAAGCGGGTCGGCTGCCATACCTTCTATCTGAAGGAAGGCAAGAAGGAAGAAATTGACTACGTTGAAGGCACCGCTAAGAAACTCCGTCAATTTGACGCCAAGGGCAAACTGGTGAAGGAGTTCGAGATATTTAAAGACGGCTCGAGAAAGGAAATCTCGAAAAATTAGAGATTGTTCGTACTTGAAAAAGAAAAGTCAAGTGAACACATTTTCGAAACGTTTGCTCTCAGGAAAGGAATATGAAGCACTACGACACCATCATGACCGAAGGAGGCAGTATCCTGTTCGACTCTCCTGACTCTCCACTACATCACCCGTCACATGAGCAACATGTTTCTGGTTGAAAAAACCCTGAAGGGAGAAACAGATTATGGACTACGTGAATACAACCCCCTACTCATCTCTTGCCTTCCAGGCAACGGATCAGCACCGGCAATCATGCCAGGTGGTGGTTTTACGCGCAACCTTTGAAATGGGAACCAACGGTGCACTGCAAATCTCCAACAATCAGGAGGCAATCGTTCTGAATGACGAGTTTTTCGGTGAACCTAACAAGAGCAGCGTGAGACAGGAAAGCGATCTTGTCCCATACAAACCGAAATGCGACATTATCGTCAACGCCACAGCCTATGCGCCGGGCGGCAGACCCGCGCTCGGATTCGTTGTCGGCGTGAGAGTGAACGGTACTCCCGGTAAGCGTGGCGGACCTGGTCCGGTTGTTCTGGACAAGAAGCTTGTCGTGACGGGAAAACGCTATTGGGAAAAAGGTTTCAGGGGAAGGTGGAAACTCAAGCCACCGACGGCGCCCAACATTTCATTGCCGCTTCGCTATGAATATGCCTTCGGCGGCGAATGCCGAATCGACCTGGAAGATCCCGACGGCCAAAGGGTTGATGCGGCGTTTCATCTGACCGAAGAACAACGCGCGTGTCATCCCGACGGTCCCGACTCGGCTCCGATCGCCCATACAGTGTGCAAGGCTAATCCGGTCGGGATGGGATTTGCGGAACAATGGTATCTGGATGCGAAACAGGTAAAAAAGTTCCCGGCGCCGAGAATCGATTCTCCCGATAATCCGGTCGCACTGCCAGGCGAAACATATGTGCCTCAAGGGTATGGAATCATTTCAAAAACATGGAAAAATCGTCTGAAGCTCGCCGGAACCTATGACGACGCATGGCATGAAAAGCGCTTCCCGTATCTCCCTGAAGATTTCGACTCGGCATTCTGGAATGGGGCGCATCCAGACATGCAAATTCCTCACCTTGCTGGCAATGAGGCAATCACCCTTACCAACCTTACTCCCGAAGGAACTCTCACCTTCAGGCTCCCTGGTCAAACGCCGCTTGTTCGGGCATTGCATGCAAACGGCAGCAGTGAATCCCATCCGGCCTTACTGGACACACTCATTATAGAGCCGGACTTGATGAAAGTCAGTCTTGTGTGGCGCGCCATGCTCCCGGACTTTCCGGATAGAACTCTCGTCGAAGCGAGATCGACCCTATTATAAATTAAACATAATTATAAATATTTTCACATTTCTGTCCCTGCACTTGCCGCGGCGCCACTCATCACCTGTGCACGTCTATCTTTCCATCCGCGTCAACGATAGTCTCAAAATACACCTGCCGATTCCCCTCAGTCGCAAGCCGCGCCGAAATCTGGAAGCGAAGGTTAAGGTTCTCATTCTCATAGGGAATGAACGTCACACTGACGCAGCCGAGACGGGGTTCATATTTGTCGATTACGGTTCTGATGCTCTTTTCGATGTCCCGGACAGAGTCGGGAAAACCTTGAAGGAAATCAAGAAAATCAGGAACTCCGTAATCTTCCGCGATTGGAACGTTCCCCTGCCGGGTGTTCAGCATTTTCCGCAGATGTTCAACGACAGAAGCAATACAGCGCCTCGGATCATTGCCGCCGCGACGATTTGGATCGCGCTCCCAGGAACGGAGACGCTCCATAAGCCTTTCTTCGCTCACAACCACATACTCCCTTGCTGTTGAAGAAATGAGGGAAACAGCTCTTTCCCGATTATTATAAGGTCCTTGTCCCAGGGTCGCACAAAACCGTCAAGTGGCTTTTTCCTTACACATTCGGCGTATTATCCCTTTTTTTATGAAAATCCTGGACATTTCAGATTACGTTCGGTTAGCGTCTACATATTTCAATCCACACCGTCATGTTTGATTTCGTGCTATTTGCTTTGTTATCTGCCAACAATCATAAGCTCTACTTCGGCATCATCCCGCGCGCTGCTCCAGCAGAGAGAAAGTGAGCGGCTTTTTTCCACCAATATCCATTGGTCGTGGTGGTGATTTATGCTGAAGTAATAAGTATGGGCGCGACGAGGCAGCTCCTGTGGCGGAACCTGCAGATATTCCAGGTCGATGCCGGGAAGGGCCTGGGTTACAAGCGTATGCATGTAACCACCCGAACTGAGCTTCGCAATGTCCGTAAGGGCCGGGATCACTTCTTTAGGGTCTGCGTCCGTCTTTACAGCCAGATAGTAGCGGTTGCGTCCCTCGAATATGGCCGGCTTCAGCTCGCTCGAAAAGTACGTTCCGTCATTGGTCAGACGGATGATATATTCAGGCCCTGCCGTTATCTCGTCCAGCAGGTGGGATATCAGGTCCTGGGCCGCGGAAAAACATTCCCAAAGTTCCAGGTGGTTGTATTCGGGCAACAGCTTTTTCCCGTCACCGGTTTCTCCCAGCGCGCCAATCCGTTCCGAAAAGGAACTCAGTTCGCCGGCAAGCTGACGCAGCACGCCGTAGATGTCCCAAGGATGGATATGATCAGTCTCGGTGAAGTGAAAAAGAAGGGGAACATAGCGATTGAGTGACCGCAAAGCCAGGAAGTAGACCATGTCCCTGGACCCGAACTCAGCGGTCTGCACTCCACGTCTGCTCTTGTGCTCTTCCAACTGAAAACAACGGGCGGTCACCTGATCCCTTATTTCGCGCACCAACCGCGACAGCGATTCGCAAGCGGAGCAGGAAATGCAAGGCGGAATGAAGTCTTCAGACAGCCGTACCTCCGAGCCGAAACGCTGCAACTGGGCTATGGGAATCACCTGGTACTCGCCCAGCAGATCGCGTTCACTTTCCCAGAATATCTTTACAACGAAATCAAGCAGCTTCACATGCCCTTCCGGTCCACCACCATGAAGATCCTTTATTTTTTCGGGATCAGCGGAGGACACAAATCGAGTGGACAACGAGGGCCGTTTATCATAGGCCGATAGAACCGAAACATTTTCTCGTGTATCCTCCCAGTTCCTGATTCCAAGAAAAACGCTAAACGGCTTGCCCCCTTCCAGCCAATCCTCCTCAAAGGGGCGGGGCTCAATAACGGCATTTCCAGGAAGCGAGACATATGAGCCGTCAGGAAAGAGAAACTCCCCTTTCACGAGACTGAAGACTCCAGTTCCCAGTGCGCCTTTGTCGATTTGAATATCACCAACCCCCCAGAGGCAGGAAGTGATAAATTTCCGATAAGGTATGAAGAGACTCTGTTGGGATCTGTCAAAAAGCTGAAAATGCTGTGGTTGAAGAAAATCACCATGATGCCAGAATACGGGCCTTTGAATGCGCATATTGTATCCATTTCCCATAAGCCCAAAGGGGCTTCAGATAATTATATCAATCTCTCTATCCCGTTTTTATTGATTTTTTTAACATTGTCTCAACATTAACGCGACATTGATGCGCCCGTAAAGGGGAACCGACCCTTCCGGAAATCTTTCTCGACTCACGCCTTTCACCACTATTACGTGGAGGATACTAAAGGGGTAGATACCCGTCCCGCGGGTTGAAGCGTGACACCGCGTTACTCAGAGCGCCTTTTCCAAAGCATCCGCCCGATCACCTGACGCGGGATGGCTGGAAAATACGCTGCTCTCATTCCCATACATCTTTTCCAGCTTGCGCAGAGCACTGACCGACGCCCCGGGATCATACTTGTTATCCTTCATGAATTTAAGCGCATACTGATCGGCATCGTTTTCATTGGACTGCGAATACTGGGCATGTATAAGCTTTTCGGCCAGTTCACCGAGAGCAGAGTCCGACAGCTTGGCTATTCCGCTCCCACTTGCTGAACCGGCCTTACGGGCGGCGGACGTCATGTAGGCGGTCTGCAGAGCCTTTTTCGAGTGCCCGAGACTCACATGACCGATTTCATGGCCGATCACATACCGCACCTCGTCATCATTCATTGCGTCCATAAGACCCGCAAATACTCGTATGGCGCCATCTGCCATGGCGAAAGCGTTTACTTCCTGAACCAGATAAAGCTTGATGTTCAGTTTGAGGCCTTTCTCAGTCTTCATGCCCTTGGTGAGCTTTGCCAGCCGCTTCGCATAGGGACTGGAAGGCGGGGCCACCTGGATACTATGTAAGGCCCCCCTTGGGCATACGTTTTACGGTATGCTCAGCT
>CAZFCG010000076.1:0-16783 GCA_964517595.1 uncultured Geobacter sp.
GGGTGCCCAATCAAAGCCCCGTCCTTTGGGCGGGGATTCAACCGTCGTTTACTCCTCCATCTAACCGCGGTAGCGGGACGCTTGCGGATGACAGACCAGCGGTTAGCAGGTAAGATATATTCATAGGTACGGTGGTTCCATAATCTGAATAACGGTGACGGTACCTTGGGCTGTATTCATGTGCGGAAGAGTGGTGGTGGATGAGGTTGTCCGCTTCGATACGCGTAACCGGAAACGGGGAAAGGAGGTACCGTCTGTTCCTGATTTCACTGGAGCGCGCGCGGAGAACCCCATCGAACAGCAAGTCAGGGGAGGGAAGAAAATGGTGTCAAAATCGGAAACGCTGTGTCGGAAGAGTATTGATGTGTCGAATCTGCCGGGGCCGACACCCCGTGTGGAGGCAATCAAGCAAAGGTTCATCACGATAACCCCGGAGATCTGCGTGGAGCGGGCACACCTGATTACCGAATCCTACCGGGAAACGGAAGACCTGCCGATTCATCTTCGCCGTGCCAGAGCCTTTGAAAAGATCCTGAAGGGGATGAGCGTCTTCATCCAGGACGACGAACTGGTGGTAGGCAACCAGTGCACCAAGCCCCGTTCCGCGCCGGTGTATCCCGAATTTTCCTGCAAGTGGCTGGAGGCGGAACTGGACCGGTTGGAGAAGCGGACCGGCGATGTCTTCCTCATTTCCGAAGACAAGAAAAGGATCCTTCGGGAGCTGTTCCCCTACTGGGACAAGAGGACCTCCAATGAGCTGGCCACATCGCTCATGACTGCCGAAGCGCTTGCGGCCCAGGGGGCCGGTGTCTTCACCGTGGGCAACTACTACTTCAACGGCGTCGGCCACATCTCCGTAGACTACGCCAAGGTATTGGCCAACGGCCTCACCGGCGTCATCGCCCAAGCCAAAGCCGAACTTGCCGGGCTGGACATCGCCAACCCCGACGACCTCAAGAAGATGCACTTCCTGAACGCAGTGATCATCTCCAACGAGGCGGTCATCGCCTTTGCCGGCCGATTCGCGGCGGAAGCCGAAACGCTTGCAGCAAGGGAAAAGAATGGGCAACGCAAGGCCGAACTTATGGAAATCGCCCGCATCTGCCGTAAAGTCCCGGCGCAGCCCTCCGAGTCCTTTTGGGAAGCAATCCAGTCGTTCTGGTTCATCCAGCTCGTGCTGCAGCTGGAATCCAACGGCCACTCCATCTCGCCCATGCGCTTCGACCAGTACATGTATCCCTACCTCAAGATGGACAGCGCCATCAGCGTAGAGAAAGCCCAGGAACTTCTCGATCTTCTCTATATCAAGTTCAGCGAGATCAACAAGGTTCGTGACGAAGGCTCCACCAAGGCCTTCGGCGGCTATCCCATGTTCCAGAACCTGATCGTGGGCGGTGTGGACCGCGAGGGCGAGGACGCCACCAACGAGCTGTCCTTCATGTGTCTGCAGGCGACCGCCAACACCAGGCTCTATCAGCCGTCCATCTCCATCCGTGTTCACAGCAACACCCCGGCCGAACTGTACCGCAAAGCTGCCGAAGTGAGCCGTCTCGGCCTGGGCATGCCGGCCTACTACAACGACCGGTTCATCATCCCCGCGCTTCTGAGCCGGGGCCTTACCCGCGAAGACGCCCGCGATTACGGCATCATCGGCTGCGTCGAGCCCCAGGTGGCTGGCAAGACCGAAGGGTGGCACGATGCCGCGTTCTTCAACATGGCCAAGGTTCTGGAACTGGCGCTCAACAACGGAGTCGACGCCTTGACCGGCAAGCAGTTGGGCCCAAAGACCGGCGACCTCGCTTCCTTCAACTCCTTTGACGACGTCATGAAGGCGTACAAGACGCAGATGGAATACTTTGTCAAGCTGCTGGTGGTTTCCGACAACGCGGTGGATATCGCCCACGGCCAGCGCACTCCGCTGCCGTTCCTCTCCTCCCTGGTGGACGACTGCCTGGTCAAGGGAACATCACTCCAGGAAGGGGGCGCCCACTATAACTTCACCGGTCCCCAGGGTGTGGGCGTGGGTAACGTCGGAGACTCGCTGACCGCCATCAAGAAGCTGGTATTCGACGACAGGGCCATCACCCTTGATGATCTCAAGAAAGGTCTAGCCACCGACTTCAAAGGCGTGAAAATGGAAAGCATGCGCCAGATGCTGCTGAACCGTGCACCCAAGTACGGCAACGACAATGAATACGCCGATCTGATAGCCCACGAAGGGGCGCTCATCTACTGCCGGGAAGTGGAAAAGTACACAAACCCGCGCGGCGGCAGATTCCAGCCCGGCCTCTACCCGGTCTCCGCGAACGTGCCCCTTGGCACGGTAGTCGGTGCGACCGCTGACGGCCGCAAGTCCGGTAAAGCTCTGGCCGACGGTGTCTCCCCGGTTTCCGGTGTCGACCAGACGGGCCCGACGGCGTCGGTAAAATCGGTTGCCCGTCTTGACCACGTCATCGCCTCCAACGGCACCCTCCTGAACATGAAGTTCCACCCGAACGCCCTGAAGGACGACCGGGGCATACGCAATCTGGTCGGTGTCACCGAGACCTTCTTCAACGGCGGCGGGACCCACATCCAGTACAACGTGGTAAGCCGCGAAACGCTGCTGGATGCCCAGAAGAACCCGGACAACTACCAGGGGATGGTGGTGCGCGTTGCCGGCTACAGCGCCTTTTTCACCTCCCTCGACAAGGCCATCCAGGACGACATCATCGCTCGTACCGAACAGGTCTTCTAGTGCGCGATAACATAAGGCGCCGACACTCTGAACGATGTCGGCGCCCCGTATCCATTTTGTCCGCGACAAGATTATTTACGGAAATCCAGGAAACAGGCGAGAGTCCTCAATGAGTTGGTCACACGAATATCTGCTGTACGATCCCGATGCCGGAAACCGACCGGAACTGACTGGTCTGGTTACCGATTTCCAGCGGTTTTCCATCCATGACGGACCGGGAATCCGCACCATCGTCTTTCTGAAGGGGTGCCCTCTGCATTGCGCCTGGTGCGCGAACCCGGAAACAATCTCCCCTCGGCCGGAGATCATGCTCATCCCGCACAATTGTATCGGCTGCGGCAGGTGCTACGAGGTCTGTCCAACCAATTGCTTCAGCGAATCAGACGGTCGCGTATCTTCCGTCGATCGTGACAAGTGCCTCTTGCCGGAATGCGGCAAATGTCGGCAAGTGTGTTATGCAAACGCCGTTAATATCAGCGGGCGTTACCTCACCGTTGAGGAGGTCATGGATGTGGTGCTGCGGGACAGAGAGTTTTACGATCGTACCGGAGGAGGGATTACCTTTTCCGGAGGTGAACCGTTCGCGCAACCGGTCTTTCTCCTGGAGCTGGCGCGTACAGCAAAGGTCTTGAAGCTGCATACCGCGGTCGAAACGTGCGGCCATGTAAACTGGGATGTATTCAAATCAGTGCTGGATTATCTGGATTTGGTGCTCTTCGACCTGAAGCACATGGACTCTGACAGACACCTCCAGGGGACCGGCGTCAACAACCGGATCATACAGGAGAACCTGACGCGTATCGGCGCCTGCGGCAAACCCGTTCGCGTCAGGCTGCCGCTGATACCTGACTTCAACGACACCGAGGAAAATGTACGGGCAACCGCGGCCTTCATCGCCGGCTTTCCCAATCTGGAAGCCCTGGACATTCTACCCTACCATCGCATGGGCGAACCCAAGTGGGGTCAACTGCACCGGCAGTACCAACTCCATGGAGTGAGGCCGCCGGACAAGGAGCGGGTATGCGAACTGGCCGACATCGCGCGGACATACGGTATCGAAGTGACCGTGGGAGGGTGACCCATAGTCCCCGCGTAATTCGGTAATTCGGGACACTCCCCGTATTTCCACATTGAATCTATGGAAATCTAGCAAAAACTGGTGAGTGCCCCTAGTTTTTCCATGCAAAAAGGTCATTCCCGAAGCGGTTTTCGTCGGGAATCCAGCAAGTGGCATTCGGTTACCTGCTGGAACTGGTTGACCAGGTAGCAACTGTATACGGTTACTTCCATGAGGGCGCACCTGGCCGATGTGACAAACCCTTCCAACCCTGGGTGCTTGTTCAGGTAGAGCAGCAATGCATCTTCCTTTTCCGTGCCGCTCAGCTCCCGGCATTCTCCAAGTAGGGTCGCGGCAATGGCATGAGTGAAATCTCTCGCGCTGTTGGTGCGACTGTCAATAAGCAGCGACACGTGGCGGTTTGATTGCATGTTGGCGAATTTCCTGGTGTCGCGATTGGTTGCGAAAAAAAACCTCCGCTGGTCGTCGGTGACGGCAAAAGCAACCAAACTTGTATAAGGGTGGCCGCGATCCTCGGTGGCAAGTACCGCCAACTGCTGGGATGCACACAGGTCGCGCAGTTGCGTGAGAATGATGTCTGACTCTTTCATGACGCCTCCCCGATCTTGCCTACGGGGGCCAGGTAGACACCAAATTCATCATACCCATCCACCCCCAGCAGCTCGTCGACCAGGGTCTGGTTGTAGGCTGCTATGGCGCAGGCGCCGGCGCCAATGGCTTCGCATGCCAGGTAGAGATTCTGACAGACATGGCCGGCATCGAGGGCGATTACCTTGTAGGAGGCTTCCGCATAGCGCCATTCCGTCCGCTCGGGAACAGCTGCCCAGATGAAGACAACGGCGGCCCGGCCTGTAAAGCCTTGACCGTGCGTCGCGGCGGCGAGACGCCTCGGCAGGTTTTCGATATCTCGTACATGTACGATGGAGTGATCCAGTGGCAGGTAACGGTAGATACCGCTTTCAAGGCCCTCTACTCTCTGCGCCGCAAGATAGGTTTCAAAGGGGTGGCGGCAGCCGGCGGAAGGAACCGTTCTCAAGACCGCGGCCTCGTGGAGCACGGCCCTGACCCCTTGGGTCGCCCAGAGGAGAAAGGCCAACTCATCCAGAGAAAGGGGCTCGGAACTGAATCCGCGGTGGCTTTCGCGCGCGGCAATGGCGTTTTGCAGATTGCATGGCGGGATTGACCATGTCTCCCGGTTCGGCAACGGGATTATCCTGCTCCCCAGAGGCGCTTCTTTCTGGGCGGGTGGCGGCCGGAACCCCAGGGATTGCCGCGTTGCCCTGAAATTGACCACCTCCCTGATATGGTCGGTCAGGAAGTATCTGCCGATTTCCGTGGTTATTGTCGAATGTTCTTTCATGTCTGGTCCTTGAGAATGACGATGGTCTCCGGAGTATCACTGGCCGGATCAGGTTGCCTGCGTAGTCGCAAGAGAGGCGCGCTTCGGTGTCGGCTGCTCTGGTTACCCGCACAAGGCGGGATGCTGCGTCGTTGCGGTATGGAAAGTAAAGGGAGAAGCGCCTTGAATGGGCCAAATGCGCGGAATTGAGCGTTCCGGAACCCTGACAGGCAGGCACGGCATGACACACAGGTTCCGTAAGTTGAGCAGGGTATCGTCACGGTGCCCCATGAACAGGACAGTGCCCTTCGCTCCGCACAAAACCTAGGGATAGGGGCTGTCCTTTGGCGCTCCCGTCGACCCGTCATGAGCCACCAGCGGGGTTCTGTCCTTCACGGCGAACACTTCGATCGCCGACTTCCCTTCGATGGGGCAGACATTTTCGCAGATGCCGCATCCGATGCAAAGCTCGGCCACCACGTAAGGCTTTCTCAGGATGGTCGGCCGGCCATCCTCTCCGGCGACTTTTTCCGTTTCAGCCCGGATGGCTTTGCCAGGGATGGGACAGTGCTCCTCGCAGACGATGCAGTTGACATTCCTGGCATAGGGCAGGCAGTGATTCCGGTCAATTACCGCCTTGCCGATGACCTCCCGCCTTTTTGCCTCCACCGGCAGGTCCGGGATTGCTCCGGTGGGACAGACCTGGCCGCAGAGGGTACAGCTGTATTCACAGTATCCCAGCCGCGGCATGAGCAGCGGAGTATAGATCCCTTCCAGTCCCGTTTGGAAAAGCGCCGGGTACAGCGCGTTCTTCAGGCAGACCTTCATACACTCCCCGCAGCGCACGCACTTTCTCAGGAATTCCTGCTCGTTTCTCACCCCGGGGGGGCGAAGCGCGCGGGCCTGTGCATCCGGCAAGCGGAAACGGAACAGGCGGGCAAGGAAAAAGCCCGAAAGAAGCCCACCCAGGAGAACGCGCCGTTCGGGGAGGTAGGGCTGCCCCCCTCCGGATGGCGCAAACCTGAACCCTATCCGCTGGAAACGGCACCTGAGCCTGCATTCCATGCAGCGGATGCACTCCTCGCGCTGCAGCGCCTCCCCGTCAAACGATGTGGGACAGACGGAGCGGCAGTCTCCGCAATCAGGGCACAGCGTTGCCGGTATCCTGTGCAAGGGGGAAAAACGGGCAATCATGCCCAGCAGAGTCCCCAACGGGCACAGCCGGCGACACCAGGCCCGGGTCTCGTAACGCTCCAGAAACAGGATGCCGAGGAACATGGCCAGAGAGAGGAAGGCGAGAGGGTAGAAGGTCTCCCGAAACGGAAGGACATAATCCCGGATCACGGCATAGCCGGGCGCCAGGACATCCCTCCCCTCCCCCATGATCCGGTAGAGACCCACCCACCCCTGGCGGACCGTATCACCCAGGAGGGGGTACAGCGAAAAGGTGAGGGCCCTGACCAGAATGGCCAGGGGATCCAGGACTCCCGCCAGGTTGACATTGAACAGCGCAGCGCCCAGGAGGGGCAGAAGAAGCCAGTATTTGACGTTTCCCTGCAGGAATTTCAGAGGCGCCGTCTTGCGGACTCGGGTGGTCACCAGGTCCAGCACCGTTCCCAGGGGGCAGATCCAGCCGCAGAAGAACCTGCCGAGCGCCAGCGTGAACAGCGCCACGAGCGCCGCCGGCAGCAGAAGCACGGTAAAAGATTTTTCGGCAAGCAAGTAGCAGGCCGCCAGCAGCGGGTCGGACCTGAAAAAGCTGTTGACCGCAAGGGATACGCGGTCGTTCCCCCGGTATTCTGTCATGACGAAGAGCGCCAGGAACAGCAGGAGGAACAGAAGCTGGCAGAAGCGCGGCAGGGAAATCTTTTTCAGCTTCATTGCTGTCATGCCCTGACAATGCGCATCCTGCTGATGTTCATCTCGCCAAGGCCACGACGGTACGCCGCAACAGTGGCGCCGACATTCTCCGGCTTGAGCCCGAACAGGGTTGTGGCATATGCGTCCGCAGCCACGATATCAGTGGATGCTATGACCTTGTTGAGAATCTTCACGTCCGACAGGTCGCCTCCCTGGGGCCCGTGAGCGGTCAGGATCCTGGTGGCGTCGATAATGGTCAGCGTGCTCTTCAGCACTGCGTTGATGTCCGCGAGGGCGCCGTCGATATGGCGGTGGACGCTGCCGCGGTTACCACCCATGACCCCCATGATGTTCTTCAGACCAAGGGTAAGTCCCGTGAGGCCGTGATGCTTGGCCACCGGGATATTGATGAAGACATCGGCGGAGAGCGCTTCATCATAGAGTTCCCATTCCCTGAGGGACCTGCCGTTCAGCCTGACTTTGCGGAAACGCTCATCCTCGATATGTTTCAGCTCAACGCCCCTCATGCCCTTTAGGGCAGCCTCCATGCCACTGTTCACATAGCAGCGCCTGGCATCGTTGCAGGTGCGGTCGAAGACCTTCACCTTTTTTGCCCCGGCGGCAAGCGCCCCGGCAGCCACCACCCGCACCACCAGGGGATGGGTAGTGGCCGCCTGCTCGGGCCGCCGGTCCCAGCCGATGTTCGGTTTCACCACCACTGTATCGCCCCGCTTCACGAACCGCTTCATGCCTCCCAGCGCCGACAACGCCCGCACAGTAACCTTTTCGTAATCCCGGCCTTCCGCGACCACGACAACAGGGCCTTCAGCCGCAAAGAGACTGCGCAGCATACCCGTGCCAAACAGGGACGCCAAGCCAAGAATCTTCAAGAATGTCCTTCTCTCCATGACCGCGCCTCCCGACTCCACCGTTCCTGAACGATTTCGATGTGCATGAATGCTTTTACCGCTATACTTTACCACAGGACAGGAAAAACTGAACTGGCCGGGAAGAGTACAAGCAATGAATGAACCTGCTGGCCAGTACTGCCATGCTCGCTAAGGGCCGTGAAAACCATGGACATCACTGGTGGTCCGGACGATGAAGACCTCACCGTCGCTGTGTTCTACGCGCCGCAGACGATTCTTCGCATAGATGAAGTCGATGCGGTTGCTGTTTCTGTCTTCGATTGCCGTCAGACGGCCGGTGCCGGGATTCACCTCCGTTGTCTCGAATACCAGGGTCTGCTGACCAAAACCGGGAAGTGTCCCTAGTTTTTCTCCTAGTTTTTCTAGTTTTTCTTGATTTAGTTGATTTTTTTGTTGTTCAATAACTCATCAGCACATATTTTCAGCCATCTAAAGCTGAGATATATCATAATATATATATTTTTCACCTTGACATCGCGATCCCTTCAATCCAGAATGTCAGAAAAAACAAGGAGTCACGCGTCGATGTTTCGTTCCGCAATCCAGGAAAAGAGATCCATGCACATCGTCAACCAGGTGCGCCAGGCGATCCTGAGCGGCAAGCTGCAACCCGGCCACCGGCTGCCCAGCGAAAAGGAACTGCTGCTACAGTTCGGGGTGAGCAAGCACACACTCCGGGAAGCATTGCGGGCACTGGAAACCATGGGGTTCATTGAAATAAAGCAGGGGGCGGGCGGCGGGCCGGTGATCTGCGAAATTGACATGGAAAACACCCGGAACATGATCGCCAGTTTCCTATATTTCAAGAACGTGTCGGTCCCTCACTTGTGCGAAGTGAGGAAAATTTTCGAGCCCTACCTGGCTCGTTTGGCTGCCGAACGCTGCACACCGGAAGATATCGAAAAACTCAAATCCATGACAGACGTGTATCGGAAGAGCCTCAAACGCAAAAAACCGGTTATACGTGATGAAGTGAATTTTCATGTGGTGCTCGCCGATGCAAGCGGCAACCCGGTGATGGCCCTGATTCTCGATTTCGTCAACAACCTGCTTAAGGACCTGAAAGCACGCCTGAAACCTGGCCTGGACTTTTCGGAAAAGGTATTGGCAGCTCATGAGAGCATTATCGAGGCAATTGAAGCGAGGGACGGCCAGGAGGCTGCGGACAGAATGTACCGTCACATCTGCGAAGTCGAGGAAGGGCTTGTGGATCTGCTGGGAGACGACGAGAAGCTTGCCGTATCCTGAACACGCCAGCACACTCCGAATCACGAAAGACCCTCCAAAAAATGAAGGGTCTTTCCCAGCACATCACTTGAAAAGCGCCGCCAGGTTAAGAAATTCAGGTTTGAACAGCAATGCCAGAATAAAGCTGCCGAATGTAACGCAAACCGCCGGCGGGTCGAAGTGGCTGTTGCCGTGATTGTAGAGCATCCGCGCGCACAGTTCCTGCAGGAAGGCTGAAAGTATTCCGGCAATGCCTGCAATGACCAGCGATCCTGTGAACAAGTAGGCCATGGCGGCACAGTAAGCGATAGCGTGCGTAACAGGAGCTTTCTGGATTGTTCCGCTCGCAAAATTGAGCATAGTCAGTACTATAGCCGCAAAGCCGTATGCGAAAATCAGCGGGCCGACAAACGCGGCGGTCACAGAGACTGCCCCTTTTGCCACCAGGGGAGCCAGCAAATTCTGGAAGCCCATTGCGACCCCACCGGACAGCAGGCCCATGCCCAGGCCGACCATTACAAGTCTTGAGGGAGGCGACTGCCAGCCAACCCATGAAATTGCATAATTGTCCGTTCCCAGGTATCCATGCTTTCGGATGGATTCCATATTACCCCAGGGCATTTCCTTCAGGAAAAGCAGCCGGGTAATGCAGAAGTTGATGAATATTGACAGTGCAAGCGCATCAAACTGGGCTATTATCGGTATCTTGGGCAGGAATTGAGCAAGCGCATGCCCTACCAACGCAAAGATCCCGCCGATTGCCAACACGTCCCATGATGTGTCGACAAGCGGCGACAGAATGTCCTTCGCATGCCCTGTGGGATGGTTCTTTCTAATCCCTGCCGCATAGGTGGCGGCGATAACGCCTGAAGCAAACCCACCTACGTGAGGTCCCCAGATCGGGCCCAAGCCGATCTGCATGAGCACGAAGTCCGAACCTCCTGCCGCAATGACCAGACAACCGCATACTATCCAGAACCCACACAGGATAAAAGACCATAATGCTCCCAGGCACGCTCCGAAAATGCCACAGCCAAACACAAGCGCTAACGTATCAAGACTCCATGGTTCCATGCCAACCTCCTATAATTCCGACAATGCGAAATATGCAGATCTCCGGCTTACTCGAATCTGTTGAAGACGATATCCGCATCCTGCATTATGATGGCCCCGGTCTTCATCATCCCTTTCAACACGGGAATCAGTTCATTCAGTTTTTCCTCGGTATCGATGAACTCGATGACCATGGGCTGGCAGGAAGAGATGGTCATCCCCAGTTGCCGGGTTCTGCAGGAAGGGCAGCAGAAACCGAAGCCCTCGACACCCCTGAAAACCATGGAACCGGCCAGTCCCTGCTCGAAGGCTTTTGAAACGATTGCCTCGTAGAGCAGACTGTTTTCATGCCGGGTCTTCTCGTTCAGAAAAATCCTCAGAATCTTTCCTTTCCCCTCGATGTTCATAGTTCACCCCGTAGACTCCTCGCTATCAAACCGACAATGTACCCATAGCCAGGCAGACAGCCACAAAAAAGGGGCGCCCGGAACGGACCGGAAACCCCTTCTCCATGAATCTTTCGATGCTCACGGGAAGTCCCCCTCCGGTCAGGAGACATTGCTACATGGTGTTCATACGGAAACTTCATATGGAAACTACATGGCAGCCTCGAAAATCGCCAGGAGATCCTTTTCCGTGCCGACCCTCGGGTTGCAGCCTGCGTTGCCGTCCAGCATGGCCTGTTTCGCCATGGGCGCCAGGTCGGTGTCCTTCACGCCCATCGACCTCAGGCCGGACGGGATGCCCACATCCTGGGAAAGCTTGACAATGGCGTCGATAGCCTTCTCGGCAGCAGCGCTGGGGGAGAGGCCCTGGATGTTTTCACCCATCATCTCGGCGATTTCCCCGAATTTTTTGAGGTTGCAGGGCAGGTTCCAGCGCTCCACGTGGGGCAGCAGGATGGCGTTGGCGACACCGTGGGCCATGTCCAGCAGGCCGCCCAGTTGGTGGGCCATGGCGTGGACATAGCCGAGGCCGGCATTGTTGAATGCCATGCCTGCCAAAACCGATGCGTGCGCCATGTTTTCCCTGGCTTCGATGTCGTTACCATAACAGACAGCACGGCGCAGGTTGTTGGCAATCAGTTTTATGGATTGGGCGGCCAGCGCGTCTGTGGTGGGGTTTGCCGCCAGCGTAACATAGCATTCGACTGCATGGGTCAGTGCATCCATACCGGTGGCAGCTGTCAGTCCGGCCGGCTTCGCCATGTGCAGTTCGGGATCGTTGATGGAAACGAGCGGCAGGTTCCGCCAGCTCACGATGACAAATTTGATGTGCGTCGTCGTGTCGGTGATGACGCAGTGACGGGTGACCTCGCTGCCGGTTCCGGCCGTGGTATTGACTGCCACGAGCGGGATAGTCGCGTTTGTCAACTCCTCGATGCCGGCATAATCAATCAGATTGCCCGGATGGGTTGCGGCAATACCGATACCCTTGGCACAGTCATGGGAGCTGCCGCCACCGACGGAAACGAGAATATTGCATTTTGCTTTCTTGTAGGCTTCAAAACCCGCGGCGACATCGGTATCTCTCGGATTGGGGTGAACCTCTCCGAAAATCGCGCTATCAATACCGGCGCCTTTCAGACTTTCGATCACCTTCTCGACGGGACCGCCCGCCAGTTTTGCCAGAAACGGGTCACATACGATGAGAGCTTTGGTGCCGCCCAGGATCTTTACCCTTTCACCAGTAACCTTGACTGTTCCCCTGCCGATGAAATTTACTGCCGGACACAAGAAATCCTTACCGATATCCCATACTCCCATTTTCATTTCCTCCTTGTTTGAATTTGAACAAAGACCTCCCCCTATCCTTTCCAGCATTCCGTCTCCCTGTTCCGTGTCCGTGCTACGGACTTTCGCGACTGTGCATGCTGACCCTCCCCATTCCCTGTTGCGGTTGAACTGTGGAATGTGCCCGTCTCAACGCCCGGAAACGCATGTCCCGTCTTGCCACCTTTCCACAGGCGCCCCCCGGGGCTCAACTGCTTATTCCTTGGTGAGTGTACCTTCCCACGTGCTGATCTTGGTCTGTTTTAGGTCTTCTTCTCCGAACCACCTGGTCGTTACGCACTTGGCCTCGGTGTAGAACGCCGCGCCATCCCTGCCGAGGCAATGGAGATCACCGAAGAAGGACTGCTTGTGCCCGGTGAAGGGGAAGTAGCCGATGGGGACCGGTATGCCGACGTTGACCCCGACCATTCCACCGTCGGTTCTCCTGACGAATTCGCGGGCGTAATAGCCGTTCTGCGTGAAGATGCTCGAACCGTTGGCGAACCGGTTGGCGTTCATCAGCCCGATGCCTTCCTCGAAGTTTTTGACACGCTTGATGCTGATGACCGGCCCGAATATTTCGTCATCGCCGCAGGACATGCCGGGCTTCACGTGGTCGAGAATGGTGGGACCGACATAGAAACCTCCCTCGGACCCTTTGACAACGACGTCCCTCCCGTCCAGAACCAGCGTAGCGCCCTCTTCCACACCCTTGGCGATGCAGTCAGTGACGAACTTCTTCTGTCCTGCCGAAACCAGGGGACCGAGCTGGGACTGCTCATCGTAGGCGGGACCGATCACCAGTTCCTTGGCGAATTCGACCAGGTAGGAAACGAGTTCGTCCGCTATGGAATCCTCCACAACGATGACGGGGAGCGCCATGCAGCGCTGGCCGGCACAGCCGAAGGACGAATTGATGATTCCCCGGGCAGTTCTTTCGAGGGGTGCGTCCTTCAGGATGAGGGCGTGGTTTTTCGCTTCCGTGAGCGCCTGGACCCTCTTGCCGTTTGCCGCCGCCGTGGAATAGATGTGCAACCCCACGCTGGTGGAACCGACGTAGGAAATGCCACGTATATCGGGGTGGCTCATGAGGAGGTTCGCTTCGGTACGGCTGCAGGTCACCAGGTTGACCACGCCCTTGGGCAGGCCGGCCTCGATGAGGAGCTCCAGAAGGCGCATGGCTGTCTGGGGCACCAGGCTCGCCGCCTTGAGCACCATGGTGTTGCCCGTGGCGATGCACATGGGTATCATCCAGCCGAAGGGGATCATTGCCGGAAAGTTATAGGGTGCGATACCGGCGAACACGCCCAGGGGCTCGCGGTACATGACCGTGTCGTGCCCGCGTGAAACCTGCATCAGCGCATCACCCTGCATCATCACCGGTGCAGAGCAGGCGATCTCGGTGCCCTCGACCGCTTTGAGCACATCACCCCGGGCTTCACCCAGGCACTTGCCCATTTCCGTGGCAAGAAGCTTCGCGATATCTTCGAGATACTGCTCAACCAGGGCCTTGAAATGGAACAGGACCTGGGTTCTCACGGTCACGGGAGTCGCGGACCAGTCGGGAAACGCCGCCTTGGCCGCCGCAACGGCCTCATTGACCTCCTCCACCGTGCAGCAGGGTGTCTCAGCGATGATCTCTCCCTTGCTGGGATTGTAAATGGGCATGTATTTGCCGGTCCTGGATACCCTCCATTCGTTATTGACGCAAAACTTGAGCTGCTTGATCTGCTCTCCCTGGCCTGCTTTCGGTTGTCGTGCCGGATTCGACATTTTTCACTCCTTTCAGTAGCTGTCATTCACCTTTTTGCTTTTCGCAAAGCGCTACTCATAATGCCGCATAATAAAGTTCGATTATTTCATCTTTCGTAGCTTTGCGTGGGTTGTTCCCGGGGCTGCCGCTCGCAATGGCGTCGTCCGCCATTTTCGAAACCACCTGGTCAAGTTTTTCCCGTGTGACGCCCAGCTTTGAGAGCGTTGGGATCTGAAGCTTGCCGATCAGGGCTTTCACCGTGTCAGACCCTGCCTGCGCAGCTTCCATCACCGTCATGCCCTGCGTTTTCAAACCCATTGCTTCGGCAACATCCGCATAACGGTCAGGTGCGCCCATGAGCGAGAACTCCATGACCACACCGAGCAGAGCCGCATTAGAGACCCCGTGGGGGACATGGAAATTCGCGCCTATGGGCCGCGACATGCCGTGCACCAGGGCCACGGAGGAATTGGAAAATGCGATGCCTGCCTGGAGGGCGCCCTGCATGGTTTCGGATCTTGCTTCAAGATTGTCAGGGTTGGCCCAGGCCCGGGGCAGGAACCTGCTGATTTTCTTGATTGCAGAAAGAGCGAGAATATCCGTCAGCGGCTGGTTCTTGACCGAAACGTACGCCTCGATGGCATGGGTCAGCGCGTCGAGGCCGGTAGCCGCCGTCAGACCGCGAGGCATTTTCAGCGTCATGGCGGGATCCACCAGGGCAACCGTCGGCAGCAGGAAAGGGCTGCCGATCAGCATCTTCACGTCCTGCGACGTATCGGTGATGATCGTCACCATCGTTGCTTCGCTGCCGGTGCCGGCAGTCGTCGGTATGGCAATGAGCGGCACACCTGGCCTGCCGATTTTGTTGAACCCCATGAAATCCTCTATCACGCCATCATTGGTGGCCAAGACCCTCACCGCTTTGGCGACGTCTATGGGACTGCCGCCACCGCAGGCTACCAGGATGTCACATGTTCCCTCGCGGAACATCGTCACCCCTTCCCGCACATGGGCTGTGGTCGGCTCTGAGTTGACGCCGTCAAAGACGATGGTTTCCACCCCTGCAGTTCTGAGAGACTCGATAACCGGATCTATGGTCCCGGTGGACGCAAGGACCTTGTCGGATATCAGCAGCGCACGCTTCGCGCCGAGGTGCTTCGCCTCGCCACCTGCTTCGCTGACTGCTCCGACCCCGATATGGATTGTTGAAGGCACTCGAAATGCGCGGCTTTTCATGGCTGTCTGCTCCCTTTCCGTTGTAGCATCGTTGCATCCCCGATTCCTGTCGGTGAAGTTGCCGTTTCACCATTTTGATCGTACCGATCCTTGAGTTCCATCAATCCCTTCTCCACTTGGCACGCATGAAGATACATGGTTTCTGCTGCCGCCTGCCCATCGCCCGCGACTATGGCATCCAGAACTCTCTGGTGGGCGGCCACCACCTGAGCGGAAAACCCCGGTCCGGGTTTGAGATGCCCCTTGATATCCGTCAGCAGGCTGTTGACGAAGTCGAGAATCAGGACCATAACCGGGTTGCCGCTGGCCTTCGCCAGCCGGACGTGAAAATCGACTTCCTCCCTGATATCGGGTTTGTTCCGGTCAAGGCTCCTGCGGTACGTTTCATGCGAAGCCTTCAAGAGGGCCACGTCTTCAGGCGTGAACCTTTCTGCGGCAATGCGGGCCAGATAGGGCTCGAACAGTTTCCTCACTTCGCAAAGATCCCGGACCGACACTTTCTTGAAATAGAGGAAGCTGGCGATCATGCCGCGGGTGTTCTCCATATCCACCTCGCTGACCACCGGCCCGCCCCCGGCTCCCTGGCGGATTTCCACGAACCCCATGGATTCAAGCGCCCGGAGCGCTTCCCGCAATGTGTGCTTGCTCACACCAAACTGCAGCAGCATTTCCTTTTCCGAAGGCAACCGGTGACCCGGCTTCAGCCTGCCGTTCAGGATCGCGCTTCTCACCTGGCAGACAATCTGGGTGGTCAGCTTATTCTGAGATGTGGAATGGAACATGGACATCCGCGCTTCTCCTTTACTCGTCTTCCTTACTGTTCTTCTATACCCGGTGGATTTTTAAAGTCAAGATGATTTATATAATATTTGGGTATTTAATCATATATATATGAAAGTACGATGTATTTTTTTAAATAGCCAACAATATGAATTTTATATTTGGAGAGCAAGTAAGGCAGGTTCGATCACAGCGCCCGCATGCCGGAAAGCTTCGATCAACGTGCAGGGGTCAGATGAAACCGCGTACGATCGCATCGGTGATTGCGTCGATGTTTTCGGGAGTAGCACCTATCGGAGCTGCAGCGGACAGAACGTCTGACTTCAGTGTCGGATCATCCGTATCGGCAAGCTGGAAATAGTTTTTAACTAGTTGATTAAGCAAGATTTGCGTACCTGAAAGTGTCAAACTTCGGCCGCCCGACCGACGTCAAATTATGATCGGCATGGTCATGACCAGGGAGGGGGCCGAAAAGATAGCCGACCTTTTGCGAGTCAACCTGCTGCCGGAAAGCCACATGATGCTGGAAGAGCTGCGAGAGCTTCGACGGATACTGCGCTACCGGAACATGATCGTACGTACTGCCGTCAAAATGAAAAACAAGATGTCCGGCTTATTGATGGAGGTTGGCGCCCAATACAGTAAGAAGCGGCTTTACGGCAAGAAATACTTCAACACACTTTTAGAGCGGGTCGAAGATGTTCCAGATTCCGTCAAAGGATTGTTGAAACTGAGCCGTAGCGGCTTTGAGCTCAATGATGGTATCCAGAAGAAGTTAGTGAATGCGCTGCGAGAAAACGAATTGATCCGAGTGCGAGTACAGCGTCTGATGAGTATTCCTGGAGTTGGTGAAGTTACAGCACTCACTTGGGTACTGGAAATAGGTGAGTTAGAGCGCTTCAGCTCGTCTCGCAACGTCATCAGCTACCGTGGATTATGCAGCGCGCAACATGAATCAGCAGGCTGTCAATGGGAAAGTAAAAGTGTACCAGTTTCGGGAATTGAAAAATGTACCACCC
>CAZFCG010000077.1:0-16631 GCA_964517595.1 uncultured Geobacter sp.
CGGATCACCCCGAACCTGCCGGTCTCCATGGCCTTTTTCAGGGTATCGAACGTGGCGTCCCGGACGGGGCCCATGTCCCCGCCGAGGGAATCCAGGGAGAGGCGGTAGCCGACGATATTGAGCAGATTTACTTCGAAGAAACGCCGGTCGTCGGCACAGGGAGGAAAGGCGTCCAGGTATTCAAGATAAGAGGAAAGGAGACGATAGAGCCTTGGAACGGGGAGGGCCTCCGGAATGAATCTGTCAACCAGCTCGCAGGCATATCCCGCATATCCGATTCTCTCCAGTCCACCGCGGATGCGCGGCCAAACGGTCACGACATCGGCGCTCCTGAGCGAGCACAAGCCTTCCTTCAGAACCAGGATTATCCTGATGCGGGCGAAGATCTCGAAGGCGGGGCCGAAGCGTTTCACGCTCTTTTTTCCGTTGCGGGCTATCCCGCGGAGCTTGCCGTGTTCGCGGGTAAACAGCGTAACAATCCGGTCCGCCTCGCCGTAGTCCATGGCAGCAAGGACAATGGCTTCACATTCCGTGGTCTGCATGGGAAACAAGGTACCACCGACCCTGAGGCAGGTCAATTAATCCCCAGCGGTTCTGGTTAGAGAGGGATCGCCACCGGGGCGAAGCGGAAGCCTTCAGCGCAGGCCCAGCCTGGTCATCAGCATTCCAATGTATTTATTAAAGGGATGCTTTCTGGCGAGTACCGGGATTGCGGGGTTCTTTCGCTCACCTATGAGATTGATCTCCTTCAGGATTACCTCGCTGTCCTCGCATTGCAGCCCCTGCCTAAGAATCTTCAGGGCCTTCTGCCTATGCCCGGCCATAAGGTGGATGCGCCCCAGGTGCAGATAATGGAGGGCGTTTCCGGGGTCGATTTTCAGCGCTTCCCTGCAGAGACAGATGGATTCGGGAAACTGGGAACGGCCAGACATAATGCCAGATAGGAACAGTTCAGAGGTGTCCTGTCAAGAGTGGCCGCCTGCTCGAAGCATGAAAGCGCCAGGTAGATATGCCCATTCTCCAGTGCGGAAAGTCCCTTGCTGAAGATTTCCTCCACGTGCTGCTCCATACTTACTCCTCTCATGAAAGGTTGGCCGAAGTAAAAAAATAATATCGCATTTTCCGATAAAAATCGAGGGCCTCATGATATAGAACCCCTGTTTTCTTTTGGGAAGAGGGCTCATCCCGCGGCCAACAACGCCGAAAACCAGCCGGGATTCCGCCCCGCCCCCTCTTCACGCGATTCCTCTCTTGGCAGAAAAAGCCTCCGTGCGTATACTCAAATCCATGCAACAGGACAGAATACATTCCTTCCCGGAGGCGCCGGGGGTATACATCATGAAAAGCGCCGACGGAGCAATTCTTTATATCGGCAAGGCGAAAAACCTCAGGGTGCGGGTACGCTCCTATCTTTCGCCGGAAAAGGACGCCCGTTACCATATCCGTTTCCTGATGGCCCGAGTGTCGGATATAGACTATCTCGTCACCGATACAGAGAAAGAGGCTCTCATCCTTGAAAACACCCTTATCAAGAAACACCGCCCCCGGTACAACATAAATCTCCGGGATGACAAGACCTATTTCTCGCTCCGCATGGATATGGCTGAAGAGTTTCCGAGGCTGACCATAATCCGCAGGGTAATCCGGGACGGCGCCCGATACTTCGGTCCATATTCCTCGGCCGCGGCGGCTCGCGATGTCCTGAAACAACTGCGCCGCCTGTTTCCCCTGCGGCGCTACCCGATGGAAACCTGCCGCCGCAGGGGACGCCCCTGCCTCTACCATCAGATTGGCCAGTGCCCGGCGCCTTGTCAGGGACTGATCAGCCGGGAAGACTATGCGGTCCTCGCGGAAGGCGCGGCCCTGTTTCTGGAAGGGAAAAACCGGGACCTCCTCACGGTCCTGAAAAAAAGGATGGCCACGGCAGCCGCCGGGGAAAACTACGAAGAGGCTGCGCGGTTCCGCGACCTTATCCGCTCCATCGAGATTACCGTTGAGAAACAGAAGATGGTAACGGAAACCGGGGATATGGACGCCCTGGGATTCGCCCGCCGGGACACCTTGCTGGAAATAGCGCTTCTTTTTATCAGGGGAGGGGTCCTCACCGGGGGCAGAAACTACACATTTTCGTGGGAGATGGATGACGCGGAAGGGATATCTTCCTTCCTGAACGAATATTATAACCGGGACGTATTCATTCCGGAGGAAATACTTACTCCGGTAAATCTCCCTGAAGCGGATGACCTGGAAGATCTGCTTACGGATAAAAAAGGGAAGCGCGTGCGAATCCTTCTGCCGCGTCGAGGCGCCAAGGTCGAGCTGGTTCGCCTGGCAGTGAAGAACGCGGAGACGGCCGTGGAAGAAGCTCTCCACTCACGGGAAGGCGCCGGCCGGACCTTGGAGGAGTTGCAGCGGCGACTCCATCTTGCGAACCTCCCACGCCACATCGAGTGCTATGACATCTCCAACATACAGGGAACGAATGCCGTGGGAAGCAGGGTGGTTTTCCGCAACGGACAACCGGAGAAAAGGGACTACAGGCGTTACCGGATCAAAGGGGTATCCGGCGCCGACGATTACGGCATGATGCGCGAGGTGCTCTCCCGCCGCTGTCGCGACCTTGAAAAAGACCCGCCTCCGGATCTGTTTCTCATCGACGGAGGACCGGGACAACTGAATGTATTGGCGCGAGTCCTTGACGACCTGGGCATCAGCGGACCGGACACGGCCGCCCTTGCCAAGAGCAGGGTGCAAAGCGATGTGGAGGATGAGGAAATCCGGCGAAGCGACGAAAGAGTTTTTCTGCCGGGAAGGAAGAACCCGGTGACGCTGCGCCAGAATTCCGCGCCGCTTCTCCTTCTCGCCCGCATCCGGGACGAGGCGCACCGCTTCGCCGTTTCCTACCACTCCAGGCTTCGCTCCAGAGATGCGCTGCGGCCTGGCGCGGAAAAGATCCCGGGCGTTGGCGAAAAACGTTGGAAGAGCCTCTTGCGGCACTTCGGGAGCTCTAAAACCGTTCGCAAGGCAAGTATCGAAGAGCTGATGCAGGCGCCCGGCATCAGTAGGACAACCGCGGAAGCAGTTCGGGATCACTTTCACCCGGAAAAGCGTGAATAGAAAACTCCTCGGTTTTTTGATGCGTTGCCTTTTTCTTGAATACATGACGTGAATTTCCATAGACCAATCAGGTCTGTTTCCATCCGGAAACGATCCTTGTGATTCAGCCTAAGGACTTCGGTCAGTCTTAGCTGTCCAAGAACCCCTCAAGGAGAACCAATCATGAAACAAAAAACTGGCGGCAAGGAATCATCAGGTGGCAGTTCACGATTTGTACGCAAATACCTGACCGGCATCTTCATGATTTTCTGCCTGATCCTCTTGTCGGTTTTCTGGGGGTTCAGCTACAAGTCCAGCGAACTTATCAAGAAGCAGTTGCACCAGCAGGGCTCCGCCTTCTTCCAGGAGGTTGTGATCGCCCGCGAATGGGCCGCGAACCATGCCGGTGTCTATGTGAAGATGGGACCGGACGTCAAAGTGAACCCGTACCTCCTGGAAATTCCGGGAATAAAGGCCGTCATTACGGACACTGACGGACAGAAGTACACCCTGAAGAACCCGGCGCTCATGACCAGAGAGATGTCGGAACTGGCGGAAAAAAAGGGGCTGTTCAAATTCCGGATCACGAGCCTGAAACCCTTGAATCCGGACAACGAGCCCGACTCATTCGAAAAGACGGCGCTGACCGGTTTCAACGAGGGCGCCAAAGAGCATTTCAACTATGAGCGCCAGGGGAAAGAGGTCTTCTATCGTTACATGGCCCCCCTGGTGACGGAAAAATCCTGCCTGAAATGCCACCAGTCGCAGGGATATCGCGAGGGCGAGATACGAGGGGGCATCAGCGTCTCCATAAAGTCAGGCGACATGATAAGGCAGCTCCGGAAAAACAACTATTTCCTGATGTTTTCCGCCGTTGGCATTGTGGCCCTCATATTCGCCATTATCTATTTCATATCCAATGTATTCATAAAAGACCTGAAGGCCGCGGAACAGAAGCTCGTGGAGATGGCAAGCCGTGACTTTCTTACAGGGCTTTTCAATCGCCGGGAAATGTTCGCCCGGCTGGAATCCGAGGTATCCCGTGCCATACGGCACGACAAACCGCTCTCGATCATCATGTTCGACATCGACCATTTCAAGAAATTGAATGACAACTACGGTCACGACATGGGGGACGATGTCCTCAGGGAACTGTCCCGGATGGTTCAAAAGACCGTGCGTCAATACGATATACCATGCCGGTACGGCGGCGAGGAGTTCCTTGTGGTCACGCCCGACACCACGGACGAGGATGCCATGAGTCTCGCGGAAAGGCTGCGTTGTGTTGCTCTGGAGATAGCCCTGCCCCACGGGCCTGAAAAGACCATGGTCAGCTTCAGCATCAGCGCGGGGGTTGCCCAGATGATCAAAGGAGAGGCGGTAGAAAAAACCATATCCCGGGCTGACGCGGCTCTCTACCGGGCAAAGGAAGGCGGCCGGAACAGGGTTGAGAAAGCCTGACGCCTTAGGGACTCGGAACAAACAAATATACCGTTTTACATCTCATCTTCAGACCATCTTTGCCGCCCCTTCAATCACAAAATCCTCGACGTAGCCCTGCTACGCCTGCGGTTTTGCTCAATCAGGAACGACAAATCCGGCCCGAATCTGAGCGTAAAACCTGGTATATCAGCTTCTTCCGAGTCCCTTAGATCAAGGAAAACTTCAGCCGGGCCGGGTCCTGTCGCCGCTCCGGCGCGATTCAGACCCGCCGCGTATTGCGCCACGCCTTGCGCAGCAGGGCAAGCGTAGAGGAAAACATACCGGCTTCGGCTTTCCCCTTCTTCTCCCATACCGAAACGGTTGCCCCGCTCACCTTGAACCGGGCGGCGAATGCCGCCTGTGTTTCGCCCAGAGAGAGCCGCCAGGCGCGAATGGCTTCGCCGGTTATCGGCTCGGGGAACGAGGGGGAACCGGGTTTACCGGCAACGGTTTTCGTCTTTCCGGCCGCTGATCCGGAACGGCCCCGGCGGGCGGCGGCGGGCATGTTTCCGGTCTTCGCAATCGGCTTGACGGGCTTTTCCGGCCCGGGTCCCTTTTCTGAAGGCGCGGGAGGCGCAGCGGATGGTTCACCGGCGGACTCGGCCAGATCGATTCCGAAGACGCCGGCAATCCCATCCGCGTCAATACGGCGGCGTGAGGTTCCGCGCTTTGCCGCGGCGGTGATTGCGGCGGTCACGTCAACGAGTTCCTCGTGATTCACGCCGCGCAGCACGAACAGCATCTCCGGCGATTCATCCAGCCGCGCGCCCACTCCGTACAGAACGGCGGCCACATGCTTGCACATGCCGGCCCAGTCCGGGCAGTCGCAGTCGAACTTCATCTCCCCGGGAAGCGGAAAGAGCCCATTTTGCCGGTGCGTGACCACCTCCATCACCCCCTGGTCGAGTTTCCCGCGCAGGAGATCGATCAGAGAGCCGATGCGGCCGGCGCAGGAGCGCTTCACCGCCTGCCATCTGGTTTCGGGCAACGGCTTTATGGAAATGGAGACCCGGTAGAGCGAAGAGCCGCTGACCAGGGCCTCGATCTCTCCCCCCCTGATCTCCAGGTGGCAGACCGAACCGTTGCGCACGTAGCCGCGGCCGCGCGGGAGACGGTTGGCGTAGTCGCTGAACGATTCCATATGGTCGCACCACCCCTTGCCCCAGAACGAGGCGGCGATTTTACGCCCGGCCAGTTGCACCGGCTGGACATTCATACCTTTTTTCCTCATCTTCTCCAACTGCTTCTGGGCCTTTGCCCGCCGCTGGGCCACCGGCACATATTTCGGCCAGCCGTAGTCCCTCATAATATTGTTTCCTCCCGGTCATGGGTGATTGCGTCAACAAACAGCACTGCGTTATTCTTTCCAGACCTTCTCCCGGAGATTATCCAACCAATCGGGCCGTCCCGGGATCGTAAATCATGGTGGAAATCGACCCTTCAAGAATGCGTTTTACCGCTTCATCAATCACATGCAGAGGCGCAAGGAACCATTCTTTTGGCTGTACCGGATTGCCGAAGCGGTCGTTGATGGTCAGGTCGAGCCGGGCGGGCGCAAAGATACGATGAAAGATGTTCTCCAGTCTCGCGCGGTTGATTCCGGCAAGTCTGTACGTGGCGACAACTTCCACATCCGCCAACAGGTAAGTAGCTTCATGAGCGGCATTGGCGATACGGATTTCAACCTTCCCGCCCGTGACGCCGATCTTGTGAATCAGTTCCCGGTGCTCCGCAATGAACGGATGATTCGACAGGCTGCGCAGGACATACATGGTCCCGCTTTCAATATCATCCTCTTCCCATGTTGAACTGAACAGCGGCCCCATGTCCGGTTCGGTCAGTCTGCGCCCGGCCTCATCCTTGTAGAGCGCCCGCTGGAGGGATCTGAGCAGGAGATTGCTTTCGCTGCCATTGGCATAGATAACCCTTAGCCGGGCGTCCGGATGGCCGTTGGGCGTTTGAAACTCCTCGCCTTTCTCCGCCACGAAGACCATTTGCCCGCCGAGGATGAAGAAATTGCCGGCGTCAACGTTCGCATCCTTGCCGAACGGCCTTGTTTGCCGGACGCCGGACTTCATTTCGATCTCCGCCTGCTTGAACAAAGGCTGGAACAGATGGAAGTCTTTACACTTTTCCCTATTCGCAATCTCTTCGGACGCGCGTATTTCCGCTCTGGAGCGAACATGGCGCAGTTCGGTGATTCGAGAGGAACCGGCCGCCCCCGCGAGTTCGGCCAGCAGCTCATCATCGCCCATTTCCTCAACCGCTTCCAGTCCGGTACAGGTCCCGGCCAACAGCCCCTGATGGTCAAGGGGGGCGAGCAGAGATCGGCACTCTTCCAGGGCCCGCAGCCGATCGAGACGCACGGCATACAGCCGCTCGAAGATGTCCCTGTCTTCGCCGTGCCGAGGCGCGCGGCCGCGCTGCTCGACGAATCTCCGGATTTCCTCGAACCCCGCGATGATGCGTTCTTCACGCGGCGACCTGCCGCCCTTCTTTTCCGGCCTGGCGAATTCGTCCAGTTCCGCGCGCAATTCGTCCAGATCAGGCATAGCGTCCCTCGTCCTTGAAGCGCACAAACGCCGCCGCCCCCTCGGCCATCCGTTTCTCCCAGGGGTCCGCCGAGTTGATGGAGGGCAGGCGCCCTCGATCCTTCTTGAATTTCACCGCGCGGACCGCAAGCTCCTTGGCCTCCTCCGGCGTGAGGCCGGTTCGTTTGGCCGTGATCGCCGCTTCGACCTGCTTCAGGCTCTCCTCTGTCATGGCCCGGGCAAGGATCGCATACGCCTCGCTGAAGGGATTGATGCGGTCGATGAGGTCGATATCCAGTTCCCGGACATCCATGGCAAACTTGCGCACTCCCTGGATAAGGGATGTATTGGCGGCTGGTTCATCTTTGCCGGCCGCAAGCTGCTTGGCCTTTTGCACCAGATTGATAGCGGCGACCGCGTGCTGGCGCACCGCCTCCCGGTCTTCTTCATCAAGGCCGGGATATTTCTCCTTGATTATCTTGCCCATGCGCACCTGGGTCAGTTCCTCCGGCACCAGCTCTTCGTCAAACAGGCCGCGCTCGACGGCGGTCTTATCCTGGACAAAGGTGGCGATGACCTCGTTCAGGTCTTCCCGGCAGATACGGATCGCCTCCTCGCTCTTCGGCTCCGCCAGTCCCTTGATTTCCACCGTATAGCGTCCCGTGTCTTCGCGTACGCCGACATTGCATTTGCCGGGATCATAACCGCCTTCACCATAGTCGAACCCTTGCGCGGGGCCGCTCTCCGGATGTTTCGGCCTGAATTCGAAGCGCGGCGCCAACACCTGCTCCATCAGCAGGCTCGCGGCGATGGCCTTCAAGGTGTCGTTCACCGCCTCGGTCACCGCCTTTTCAGAGGCGTCGGGCTCGGCTATCAGGTTGGTGAAGCGGGCACGGGTCTTTCCGGGCGCGTCGCGGGTGGCCCGGCCGATTATCTGCACGATTTCCGTGAGGCTGGACCGGTAGCCGACCGTCAGCGCGTGCTCGCACCAGATCCAGTCGAAACCTTCCTTTGCCATGCCCAGGGCGATAATGATGTCAACGTGGCCGCGGTTGTTCTTCCGGGCCGGATCTTTCAGCGCCGCGGAAACCTTGTCACGCTTCGCCGGATCATCGTCTACCAGGTCGGCGATCCGCAAGACGCGGCCATCGGGTGTTTTCACCAACTGGAATCCGGTCTCCGGATCAGTTCCCTGCCAGTCCCCCAGCTCTTCGATGATGTGTTCAACCTCCCGGATTTTGTCCTTGGTGCTTTCGCGCGAATTGACGTTCGGGATGTGGATGATGGTCTTCTCGGCCGGGTCGAGCGCCTTGAGGATATCGTCGGCGTAGGCGCCGGAATAGAAGAAGTAACCGATGTCGAGCTGTTTCAGATACTCGTAGCCATTGAGCTGTTCATAGTAGGTATAGGTGACGGTATCGAACCGCGCCTCATCCCGCGGGGCCAGCACGGCCTCGGCGTCGCCGCGGAAGTACGAACCGGTCATGGCGATGATATGCGCCCGGTCGCGGGCGATGAACTGGCCGAGATGCAGGCCGAGTTTGTTATCCGGGTTGCTTGAGACATGGTGAAACTCGTCCACCGCGATCAGCCGGTCATCGAACGCCTCCACCCCAAACTGATCGACGGCGAAACGGAAAGTGGCATGGGTGCAGACCAATACCTTGTCCTCGCTGTCGAGGAACGCGCCCACCGACTTGACCTTGCCGCCGTTATCCGAGCCTGGGGCGTTGCACAGGTTCCATTTCGGCGCCACGCGCCAGTCGGCCCAGAAACCGAATCTGCTCAGCGGCTCGTCATTGAAGCTCGCGCCGATGGTCTTCTCCGGCACGACGATGATCGCCTGTTTCAGCCCCTGATTATAAAGCTTATCCAGGGCGATAAACATCAATGCCCGGCTCTTGCCCGAGGCCGGAGGCGACTTGATGAGCAGGTACTGCTCGCCGCGCCTCTCATAGGCGCGCTCCTGCATCGGCCTCATGCCGAGTTCGTTCGACCTGGTCGAGCTGCCATTGCCGGCATATTGTACGGAAACGGACGGTATGGATTGAACCTGTATCATATAAAGTTACCTTTCAAAAAGCTCATAAAGGCTCATTTTCGCCCAAGGTATAATCGAGCAAAGTGTCCAACTGATATTATCCCTTCTCCCTCGGGGAGAAGGTGGCCGAAGGCCGGATGAGGGGCTATTTGCGATTGTGCAACGCCTCGTAAATCGCTTCCGGCACGGCCTCAAATTGATCCGGGTTTTGCCATCGTCGGAGGTGTAAATTATCAGGCTGCTCATAATATTTTCCTCTCTCTCGTGGGCTTGGTTGAGGCTTTGCCCGCATCCGCCGTCATCTTCGTATACAGCTCGAACAGCTTCTCCAGCCGCTCCGTGTCGTTGCGGAAACAGCGGCCGATGTAGATGCGCTCCAGGGTTTCGTCGTTGCGCTCATGGGCCTGGCGCAGGTCGGCGGGCATCTTTTCCGGATCGTAGAGGTCGGCGATGGTGGCCGGAAAATGGGCCTCCCGCGCCAGCAGGATATCCTCGGCGCAGCGGGTCAGGTCGGCCTTGTTCTTTTCGGTGAGAGGAGGGACCGGGAAGGTGTTCCAGCCCAGGGTGTTGGAGTAGGAAAAGTCGGTTCGCATTCGGACACAGACTGTACCGATCCAGACCCAATGGAGGCGCGATGCTATAAGAGCCATGTTCCAGAGTGGAGCGTCGTAAAGCGCGAAGTTACGATCGCCGATAACAGTACCGCCTTGCACAATTCCTACAGGCAAATACGGTCGATTTTCTGAACTGACACGAGGGACGACTATCGTCGTTTTACTTGTCCTATGACGGTTTTCTCCAAATCTGTGAGGTGTGCCCGATAATTGACGAGTTTGAAGCTTTGGGCTTGCAAGTCTCATTTTGGCAACCGCTTCAAGTCGGTTGAATATAATCGGGAAATTTTCTACCAGACTAACATCCTGATTTTCAATCCAAAGACAGTAGCGACGTTTCCCATTTATGAATTCCTCTGAATTTGAATACTCCCGTATGAATGGCTCTAATCTGCTTTCGTTTTCAAGTAGTGCAATCTTTTCAGAGAAGTCAAAAAACAAATAACCTCCATCCACTGGTTTACTGCCAAAATCCATTTCGGCCAAGTCTGCCAGAGGTTTTAAAACCTTATACACCAGCACATTATCGCCTATCACAAGATAGGCATTGATATTTTGGCCTTCTTTGACAACCATGCCACCATCATCGGCAATAGAAAAAAGCTGCCGGACCTTACCAGGCTGTTTTGAAATCCCCACTATCGCCACCGTCACACCCGCATTGTGGCTTGCCAGGTTCGCCCATTTAAAAGAGGTATGGGCAAATACAATCCGGCATCCCGTCTCAAAAATCGCGGGCCACAAAATCGGCACCTGCTGCCCCTGACAAATGGAGTTTGTTGACACAAACGCGGCAATGGCAGGCGTGTGCCTTCCATAATCCGCCGCTTTCATAAACCAACCAGCCACGTAGTCCAGCAATTTCCAGTTCCTGGTTCGATGGCCAAAAATGGTTTTCAGATCAGCTTTCTGCTCCGCGGATTGCCATGTGCTTCCCAGATACGGCGGATTCCCGCAAATATACGTCTCTCCACCCTCATTCTCAAAATCAATCTGCACCTGCTCAAGCGGCGTGCTGAACAGGTCGTCCCCCAGCAATTTCACCCCGGTCCCGGTCGGCGGGCAGATACTCAGCCAGTCGAGCCGCAGGGCGTTACCGCAAGTGATCCAGTTCTCCGCCGAAAGCGGCAAAAAATCCGCCAGCGCCTCCATTTGCCCGCGATACATGACATCACACTGATATTCAGCGATGATGAGCGCCAGACGGGCGACCTCCGCGGCGAAATCGCGAATCTCGATACCGCGGAAATTGGTCAACGGAATGTCGCTCTTGCGCCCTTTTTCTCGGCGCCGCTCGTTTATGGTGTTTTCAATCTCCCTCATCTGCTTGTAGGCGATGACCAGGAAATTTCCCGAACCGCAGGCCGGGTCGAAAACCCTGATCCGCGCTATCCGCTTGCGCAGGTTGAGGAGCATGCGCGGGTTGTCTCCGGCCTCTTCGAGCCGCGCCCGCAGGTCGTCCAGAAACAGCGGGTTGAGCACCTTCAGGATGTTCGGCACGCTGGTGTAGTGCATGCCGAGCGCGCCGCGTTCCTCGTCATCCGCCACCGCCTGGATCATGGAGCCGAAAATGTCGGGGTTGATCTTCGTCCAGTCGAGGCTGCCGATGTGCAGGAAATATGACCGGGCGATCTTGCTGAATTTCGGAACATCCACTCCGCCCGAAAAGAGCCCGCCGTTGACGTAGGGAAACACGTCGGCCCAGCGCGGTATTTTCGCTTCAATACGATCAGAGAATCTGGTGTTCATGGCGCGGAAGATCTCGCTGATTACCTCGTGGGTATTCGATGAGTCCCGCTCGCTCATCCGCTCAACGGCGCCGGTGAACATTCCGGAACCTCTGAAGATGTTCGTGTCCTCGGCAAAGAAACAGAAGATCAGTCGCGCCATGAAGTGGTTCATGTCATGGCGGCGTTCAGCTGTTCCCCATTCCGGGTTGTCTTTCAGCAGTTCCACATAGAGCCGGTTGAGGCGGCTGGTCGCCCGGATGTCAAAGGAGCTGTCCCGCACCTGCTTGACCGTTGTAATTCCCGCCAGCGGCAGAAAAAAGCCGAAGTGATCGGGGAAGTCCTGATAGGCGCAGGCGACGGTCTCGCCGGACTCCAGATCCTCGGCCTCAAAGCCGGTTCCGTCGGTAGCGAGGATAAAGCGGGACCTGGCCCTGACCGTGGCCGGGCTTGCTTTCAAGGCCGCAAGGGTCCTGGTTACTTCGCCGGGCATCGCGGCCGCGATGTGGATATTGTTCGTCTGGAGAACGCCGCCCAGGTCGGACTTGTTTGACGCCCCCGAGCGCAGGCGCTTGATGGTCGTCTCCTTGTTGCCGAACGCCCGGAGAAAGGAAAACGGAAACTCCTCCCCGTCAAAGGGTTGCAGCGCCAGTTCGGATACCGCCGTTTCAATCTCTACCGCGTTCATCCAATATCCCTCATATCCCCGCCCTTTCCAGGTCCAGGGCCACCAGCTTCAGCAGCGCCTGGTCGTCCATCTCGGTGAGAAGCGTCTCCGCGCCTTCCAGGAGCTCCGCCGCCAGCGAAGACTTGGCCGCGATCATGGCGTCGATCTTTTCCTCCACGGTGCCTTTGCAGACAAACTTGTGGGCCACGACGTTCTTTTTCTGGCCGATGCGGAAGGCCCGGTCGGTGGCCTGGTTCTCCACCGCCGGGTTCCACCAGCGGTCAAAATGGATGACATGGCTGGCCGCGGTGAGGTTGAGCCCGGCGCCTCCGGCCTTGAGCGACAACACGAAAAACGGGGGTCCATCCTCGTGCTGGAACCTCTCCACCAGCTTCTTCCGTTCGCCGACCGGCGTGCCGCCGTGCAGCGTCAGACCCGGACGGCCGAAGAGGCCGGCCAGGAAGGCGGCCAGCGGCCCGGTCATCTCGCGGAACTGGGTGAAGATCAGCGCCTTTTCCTGCCGGGAGGCGATCTCTTCGCACAGCTCCCGCAGCCGGGCGAACTTGCCGCTTCGCTCCTCGGCGTAATCACCGTCGCCCAGGGCCTGGTCCGGATGATTGCAGATCTGCTTGAACCTCATGAGCGAGGAGAGGATGAGCCCCCGCCGCTTGATCCCCTCCCGCTGCTCCTCGAGGGCGGCGGCAAGGTCCTTGACCGCTCGCCCGTACAGCAGGGCCTGGGCCTTGCTCAATCCGCACCAGGCCGTCACCTCCACCTTGTCGGGAAGATCGGAGATGACGTTCTTGTCGGTCTTGAGGCGCCGCAGGATATAGGGCTGAACCAGGGCGCGCAGCGGCGCGTAGTTGGGCGGCTCGGCCTTCTCCAGCGAACCGGCGAACTGCTTGAACCGCTGGGCGGAGCCGAGCAGGCCGGGGGCGATAAAGTCAAACAGCGACCAGAGGTCGGAGAGCCGGTTTTCCACAGGCGTGCCGGTCAGGGCGATCCGTGCCCGGCCGGAGAGGGCCTTGACCTCTTTTGCCTGCCGCGTGCCGGGGTTCTTGATGGCCTGGGCCTCGTCCAGGACGATCAGGTTCCAGGCGACCTTTTTCAGCCACTCCTGCCGCTGCGCCATGGCGTAGGTGGTGAGTACCGCGTCGGCGCCGGACAGGGCGCTTTCCGGGTCGGCGGCGATGGCCGCCAGTTCCTGTTTCCCCATCTCGGAAGGGTGCAGCGACACCACCCTGAGAGAGGGGGCGAAGCGCGCGCATTCGTCCCGCCAGTTGGCCAGGAGCGATGCCGGCAGCACCAGCAGGCTGGGCCGGTCCCTTCCCGCAACATCTTTTTGCGCCAGCAGCAGGGAGATGACCTGGATGGTCTTGCCGAGCCCCATATCGTCGGCCAGGCAGGCGCCCAGGCCTAGTTCGGAGAGGAACCAGAGCCAGTTTAGACCGGTCTGCTGGTAGGGACGAAGGGTCGCCTTGAGCCCGGATCCCGCCTGCACGGAGGCCAGCCGCGCCGGCGCCCGCAACCCTTCCAGCATCTCGCGCAGTCGGCCGCCCGCTTCCACAAAGGCCCAGCCCGTCTCCTCCAGCGTCGGATCGCCGCCGGCCAGGTCCCGCCGGGCGCCTGCCAGAAGCCGCATCCCTTCGATGAAAGAAAGCCCGTCGGCGCCCGCCCCGGCCCGCACCTTGTCCCAATGGGCAAGGGCCTGGCGAAGCTTCTCGCCGTCCACCTCCACCCATTGTCCGCGGACAAAGGCCAGCCCGTTGCCCGCCGCGGTCAGGGCGGCGATTTCGTCGGCGGTCAAAGGCGCGCCGTTCAAGGTGAGCTGAACACGAAAATCCAGCAGCGCCTGTGCGGATAGGGTCGTTCCGGCCTTGGGACCCATCTGAACCTGCACCTTGGGGCGGGGCCGTTTCCGCCACCAGTCCGGCAGGCGGACCACCAGCCCGCTCTCTTCCAGAAGAGGCAGGTCCTTCAGCAGCCCGTACGCCTCCTCCGGGGTCCAGGCCAGCGGATGGTAGATGTCGCCGCTTTCCAGGAGCTCATGAATCCATGGGCACCTGCCGCTTGCCTCGTGTACCGGCTCCAGCAGCCGCAGGAGCGCCTCCCGGTTGTTGGCGCCCGCGTACTCGCGCAGCGCCTGGCTGAGGGGCAGGTGCCGCGCCCGGGCGTTCTTTCCCAGGCGCGGCACGTAGGTGGCCATGAAGGCGAAGGGAAATTCCGGGTCCCGGCTGTTTTCGGCCAGATGGAAGCAGACCCGGCCCACCTGCCGCCAGAGCGGGGCATGGCGGTTGAGGAAACCGGCGATCCCCCCCCGTTCCGCGGCGATCGCATCCCGCGCCCAGGAGTCGAGCCCGGACCAGATATCCGCGAGAAGGCCGGGGGAGCAATATTCGGCGCCGGGCATGGGGGGGATGGAAAGGCTGAGAATGGCAAGGTCGGCGTCATCAGGCGGAGGAAGGGGGTCGAATCGTTGCGCCGCGGGCTGGCTCTGGCAGAGGCGCAGCAGGTAACGCGCCCCGAAATCGCGCCAGAACAGCCAGGAAAGCGGCCATTCACTGGGGGATTTACCGCCGGCGAGAGCCATGACGCCGGCGTACTGGCAATCTTCAAAGGCGAGAGCTATCCGTTCAGCGCCTGACAGAAGAACATCTCCGGCTTCGGCGTCAGCCGCCCTTATCATCACCAGGCGGCCGGCGGGCGTCAGCGTCAGCTGCATGGCTCTCATCCCTTCCCGCCGAAAGCCGGCGGCGGACCGGCATGAAAGCCGTCCGCGATCTGTATCAGTAATTCCTTTTCCATGGGGAAAAATGATAACAGATATTGTCCCGCATTAAAAGAAAAGGCCCTGGGAGCCCGGGGCCTGACCCATAACCGGCGGCCGAAGCAGCCCAAGAACGGAGTATGCAACCGGAAAATGTCGTTATTCCATGGCGAAATTTGCGAAATTCGAGAGAAGGTGTACCCTTCTACAGTATTCGAAGACCATGAAACCATGAAGGGAGGGAATAATCATCATGAAAAGGATATTGGCGGGTTTTCTTCTATCCGCGGCGCTCATGGCGCCAGGCCAGGCGGACGCCGTTTCCGAGGAAGATTTCAGGGTTGAAAATACCCGCGCGCTGCTGAACCTGTGCACGGCGTCACCAGACGATCCGATGTACAGTTCAGCCATTCACTTCTGCCATGGCTATCTGGTCGGGGCCTTTCAATACCACGTTGCCGCCAATTGGGGGCCGGAAGGCTATTCTATGGTCTGTTTTCCCCATCCCGCTCCGACGAGAGTCCAGGCCATCAACGCGTTCATCGAGTGGGCGAAGGCTCATCCGGAGCACATGAACGAGATGCCCGTAGAAACCGAGTTCAGGTTCCTGGCGGAAAAATGGCCTTGCCAACGCTGAAAGGGACGGGAGAAAGGGATATGCCATGAACAATATCATCATTTTAGCGACGCTTATTTCGTGCCTGATTCTCGGCGGGTGCGCGGGTATGACACAGACCCAGCAGCGGACCCTCACCGGCGGCGCCGGGGGAGCGGCCGGGGGCGCCATTATCGGGGCCATTGCCGGCAATGCCGGACTTGGGGCTGCTATCGGCAGCGCAGTGGGATTAACCGGGGGATACCTTTACGGCAAGCATAAAGACGCGGAAAAAGAGGCTTACAAGCGTGGCTACCAGAAGGGGAAGCAGAGCAAATAACGATGTTTTCCCGGAGTATCAATATTCTTGATCCAGGCAACTGCCGGGGAGGGAGCAGCTGTAAGCGAGTTTCAGTTTGTCAAGCCCCTTCCCCGCACCGAGGGTTGACCACATTGGGGTCATGACAGCTCTTCAGGGATATGTGCTCCATGCCAGACGGCCACAACCCATACCACATCATCGCAGGCGGGGTAAAGACGATTTTCATTGCTGCTCTGCCAGCAGTGCATCCGCTTCGGCCAGCACCGTTTCAAAGTCGAAACCAACGCCAGCCTCAATGTCCTGCTCACCGCGAGCAAGCAATCTTCTAAGGGACGACCATAAATAAGTGAACGGAGAAAAGCATTGGACATCCTCAGGTTCGTTTCGATTTTCCTACCATGACGGGCTTTACGCTGATGGGAGCGCCCGGCTGCTTATGCACAGTATTACCATCCTGTCCCTCGGAGAAAGTCTTTGTTGGTTCCTTCACACGTATTCCCGGCGCTAGGCGTCGGGCGGCTGCTACAGAGGTTGCGCCTTCAATAAGACGGGAAAGCGGTACATGGACATCGGAGTTTTTCGTTGTACCACGTTGCCCCACCATGGAATGGGTGGTAAAGTTACATATGTTTGTCCATTGGTTTGTAACGGAGCCGGGATACCAACCTTGATCCGTTTGCTGAATATTGGTCAGGACCCCCATGGTGATGGCACTGCATTCATTTCTGACTGCTGGGCGCCATGGTGGTTATGGACCGCGGTATTGCCACGGAAGCGAACATTGACTGG